>NZ_JBQRUW010000041.1:0-171229 GCF_052663305.1 Streptomyces cyslabdanicus | reverse complement strand
GGGCCCTGGCCCTCGTACTGGATGTACTTGGGTCAGGGCCCGGTGCGGCGAGAGTGCGTGCATGGCGTCGCGAGGCAGACGGGAGTTTGACGACAGGGCCTAGGAGCCCCGCCCATGCGCCGTACCGTCCAGCGCGCCCAGCCCGTCGCCGCCCCGGCCGGATCCCTGGTGGGCGCCCCCGCGTCGGCCGCCCCGGCGACCCCGGTCGCGCGGGCCCGCCCCCGGCCGACGGCCCGCGGACCGGGGAGGGCGGCGTCGTCGGCGTCGTGTGCGAGCCGGACGGCGGTACCGCCCCGCGCGGCGCGGACGAGGCCTGCACGGCGGCGCTCGGCGCGGCGGTCCACCGCGCGTGGCGGTGCGGGAAAGGCGACGGCTGACCGGACGGCCGGACGCCGGACACGGGGTCGTGCGCCCGCCCGGCCGGGCCCGGTGGCCTTGGGACGGCGCCTCCCTGGGTACACGGAGCCCCGAAGCACGGCCCGCGCCGAGCGGACGGACCCGCACCCGGACACCGGGTGACGGGCTCGGCGCACGCGGCCGGGACGGACCGGGGGCGGCACGACTCGGCGGCACCACACGGCATCAGGGACTTCGCGGAGGTACCCATGAGGCGGAGGTACCCATGAGGCGGACGGATCCGGAAGGCCACGGCCCCGTCCGCTACGGTCCGTCGGCCCTCCCCGACGACGGACTGCCCGTGCTGCCGGAGGTGTCCGCCGCGCTCGCCGGGGCCGCGAGCCGGACCCGGCGCGGACCGATCGGCGGCGGCACGGACCTGCTGGACGCCGCCTGCGGGTACTGGCTGCGGCGCGGGCTGCCCACCGGGCCCGGACGGGTGGCGGCCGCACCCGGCGCGCCCGCCCTGCTGCTCGCGCTGACCGCCACGCTCGGCGGCGACGTCCTGGTGCCCCGGCCCTGCGCGGCCTGGTGGGCGCCGTACGCACGCCTGCTGGGCAGCCCCGCCTTCCCCGTGGCGACACCGGCCGAGTGCGGCGGCGTCCCCGACCCGTACGCCCTGCTGGAGACCGTCCGCAGAGTGCGCGCCGAGGGCGGCGACCCCCGGCTGCTCGTCCTGTCCGTCGCCGACGACCCCACCGCCACCGTGGCACCGCCGGAGGTGCTGCACGAGACCGTCGAGGCCGCCGCGGCCGAGGGACTGCACCTGGTCAGCGACGAGACCTGGCGCGACACGGTGCACGCGCCGCACGAGACGGTGCTGCTCGGCCCGGCCGAGATGCTGCCCGACCACGTCACCGTCGTCACCGACCTCGCCGGCGCGTTCCTGCCCGCCGGCTGGCCCGCAGCGATCGCCCGCTTCCCGGCCGGTGCCACCGGCGAGGCGCTGCACGCGCGCGTGCTCGACGTCCTCACCGCACTGGACGCCCGCGTCGCCGAACCGGTCGCCGCCGCGGCCGCCTACGTCCTCGACGAACCCGAGCCGGTCACCACGCGCCTGGCGGCCTCGGTACGCCTGCACGCGCGCGTGGCACGCGCCGTCCACGCGGCCGTGGTCGCCGCGGGAGCGCTCGCCCTGCCGCCGCAGTCCGGCCGCCACCTGTACGCCGACCTCGGCCCGCTGCGTGCCGCGCTCGACGCCCACGCGGTGGGCGACGCACAGGAGTTGGAGGACTTCCTCACCGCCCGCCTGGAATTCCCCGCGCCCGGCGGCCACCGCTTCGGCGACGACCTCGGCGCGCTGCGCGTGCGGCTGTCCACCACGGAACTCCTCGGCCGCACCGACGAGGAACGCGGGGAATGCCTCCTGTCACCCGAGCCGCTGGAACTGCCACACGTGCAACGCGCGTTGATCTCCTTGAGGTCCGTCCTCGACGATCTCCGCGACGACGCTCAGCGATGGGAGCCTCCTCGATGACGCAGCAGTCAGAGTCGACCACGTCCACGAGCACCGCCCCTCAGGAGTCCGACGAGCCCGCGGCCTCGTCTTTCCTGACCACCCGCACGGCCACCCGTGCGACCACTCGTACGACGCCTCGTCCCGAGCCCTTCCCGCCGCTGGTCGAACCTCGGCCGCTGGGCGAGCGGCGGGTGTGGCCGCGCACCTTCCACGACCGGCTCACCACCCCGCTGCCCGGCCTGAAGGCCTTCGCCCGGTTCGCCCGCGAGGGGGCCCTGCGGCCGGACAAGGAGGCCCTCGCCGACATCCCGCTGCTGCCGTACCGGCCCGCCGAGCTGCCCCGTGCGGACACCCGTACGGTCGCCGTCAGCTGGGCGGGCCACGCCAGCTGGGTCGTCCGGATCGGCGGACTGACCGTGCTGACCGACCCGGTGTGGTCCCGCCGCATCATCGGCACCCCGGCCCGCGTCACGCCCGTCGGCGTGCCCTGGGAGGCACTGCCCGCCGTCGACGCGGTCGTCATCAGCCACAACCACTACGACCATCTGGACGCGCCCACCCTGCGCGGACTCCCGCGCGACACCCCGGTGTTCGTGCCGGCCGGACTCGGCCGCTGGTTCCAGCGCCGCCGGTTCACCCGCGTCACCGAACTGGACTGGTGGGAGGCGGCCGAACTGTCCGGGGTCCGCCTCGACTTCGTCCCCGCCCACCACTGGTCCAAGCGCACCCTCACCGACACCTGCCGCAGCCTGTGGGGCGGCTGGGTGCTCACCGACCCCGACGGGCAGCGCGTGTACTTCGCCGGCGACACGGGCTACGGCCACTGGTTCTCCCGCATCGGCCGCCGCTACCCCGGCATCGACCTCGCCCTGCTCCCCATCGGCGCCTACGACCCCCGCTGGTGGCTCAGCGACGTCCACTGCGACCCGGAGGAAGCCGTCCAGGCCGCCCAGGACCTCGGCGCCCGGCACATGGCCCCCATGCACTGGGGCACCTTCATTCTGTCCGCCGAACCCCTCCTGGAGCCCCTCACCCGGGTCCGCAGAGCCTGGCGGGAGGCCGGCCTGCCCCGGGAGCGGCTGTGGGACCTGGCGGTGGGCGCCTCCCGCGTCCTGGAATAGCGGCGGGCCGGCGGGCGGGGGCCGCCACCCCCGTCGGAGGCCCCCGCCGCCGGTCAGTGCGAGCGGTGGGCCGGGATCAGCCGGCGCAGGCGGCGCCAGAGGGAGGGGGCGGCGCCCAGCAGGACGGTCAGCGCGATCGCGGTGACCACGCCTTCCCAGGGCTCCTTGAACAGGGAGCCGCCGAGGACGCCGATCAGCTGGTACGTCACCGCCCAGGACAGGCACGCGGGGAGGTTGCCGCGGGCGAAGCGGCGCGGCGGCCACTGCGCCAGCAGACAGGCCAGCATCACCGGTATGCGCCCCGCCGGGACGAGGCGGGACAGGACCAGCACCGCGACCCCGTGCTCGGTCAGCTTCCGCTGCGCCTGCGCGAGCCGGTCCTCCGGGGCACGCGTGCGGATCGCCTCGAGCCAGCGCGAACCGTTTTTCGACCCCAGCCCGCGCCGCCCCAGCCAGTACAGTGCCGCGTCCCCGAGGAACGCGGCCAGCGACGCCGTCAGGAACACCAGGGCCAGCGAGAACGGCGCCGTCTGATGCAGGGCGACCACCGTCGCCGAACTGACCAGCGCGCCCGTCGGCACCACCGGCACCAGCGCCCCGATCAGCACCAGCAGGAAGAGCGAGGGGTACCCCATCGCCTGCTGGGTGGACTCCGGTGGCACCACCGAGGTCACGGCGGCGGCGATCCGTATCACCGGGCGCCCTCCAGGCGCACGCTCTCCCCGTGCCCGAGCCGGTGCACCGCGACCGCCGGCGCACGCTCGGCGGCCAGGCGCGCGAACTCATCACCCGGCGCATGGAACTCATGGGGGCGCACGGCGTCCATCCCGATCGGCCAGTACGTGCCGTAGTGCACCGGCACCGCGCTCCCCGGCGCCAGCCGGGCCAGCGCCTGCGCCGCCCGTCCCGCGTCCAGGTGCCCCGCGCCGAGGTACGGTCCCCAGCCACCCACCGGCAGCAGCGCCGCGTCGACCGGACCGACCTCCTCGGCCATCGTCTCGAACAGGCCGGTGTCCCCGGCGAAGTACGTCCGTGCCTCGCCCTCGACGACGTAGCCGAGCGCGGGCGAGCGGTGCCGCCCGACCGGGAGCCGCCGTCCGTCGTGCCGGGCCGGCACCGCCCGTACGACGACACCGCCGACCTCGACCCGGTCCCCGGGTGTCACCTCGGTGATCCGCAGGTGGTCGAGCCGGCGCAGCCCCGCGACCGCCCCGAGTGCGCCCCGGGGCACCAGCAGGCGCGTGCCCGGCTCCAGCCGGGCCAGTGAGGGTACGTGCAGATGGTCGGCGTGCAGGTGGGAGACCAGGGCCACGTCCGCCTGACAGGCGGCGGGCGGGGGCGGCGCGCCGCGGCGGCGCCGCAGGTGCGCGAGCCTGCGGGCGAACAGGGGATCGGTGAGCACGCGGACGCCCGAGTCCTCGACCGTGCAGGTGGCATGACCCCACCAGGTGATCTCCACCGGCACTCCTTTGCCTCCTTCGTGCGACTCCCCCCGAGCCTACGGGCAGGAGTAGGGTCGGCGGCGGAAACCCGGAGGTGAGGGGGACGCCATGGGAGAAGTGCGGGATGCCCCGGGCGGGGATGCCCCGGCGGCCGTCCGCGTCACGGCGATCGCGAGCCTGACACCCCTGGAGGAGCTGAACGACGACCCCTTCCTGGTGGACTCCCGAGGCCAGCACGCGATGTGCGCCCACTGGGCGGCCGAGCACGGCTACGTGATCGCGCGGGAACTGCTCGTCCGGGGGCTGCGGGCCGACCACAGCGCCCTGTGGGAGGGAGTGCGCCCGGGCGTGGACGTGTTCGTCGCGCCCAGCCGGCGGGTCCTGGAGCGGGCGCTGTCCTCCGTCGAGGAGTTCACCGAGGAGTGCGCGCGACGCGGGGTCCGGGTCGAGACGGTGGGCCGGGCCGAGCCCTCGTACGACGCCCAGATGAAGGCCCGCGTGCACCGCCGCCTCTCCATGCCGACCGCCGGCTACGACGGCCGCTGACCCACACCCCTCCACACGCGTCCCCGCGTACAGCTCTGTGGGCGTCACCCCAGGTCACGGTGGTTTGTGTGGGTGTATGACAAGCTGGGGTGCGTCCGTGCGGAGGCACGGGGACGGGGCGGGAACGGAGGATGTGCTGGCATGGGTGGCGGGCGGCGGTGGCGGCGGGTCGCCAGTCAGGTCGGGCGCAGTGTCGCGGTGTGGGCCGTCTCCACGGTCACCCTCCTGGTGCTCGCCGGGATCATGCCGGACTTCCGGTTGCAGTCGCCCGACGGCGACAGCGCCACCACCGTCGCCGTGACGGCCGCGCTCGGCGCGGGCGCCTTCGGTGTGCTGTCGGCCGTGGTGTGGCCACTGCTCGTCCGGCTGCTGCTGCTGGTGCCCGCGCTGGTCCTCGGACTGCTGGTGTTCTTCCTCAACGGCTCACTGCTCCTGCTCGCCCTGCGCATCACCCCCTCCGGCCAGGCCGAGGCGGCCCCCGAGACCGCCGTCATCGTGGCCGCGGTGATGTCCGCGGTCGCCTCGGCCACCGGCGCCGCCCTCGCCGTGCGCGACGACGACGCCTACCGGCGCAGGCTCCACCGGCTCGCCGACCGCCGCCGCAGACGGCTGCCGCCCTGCTCGTCGACCCCCGGCACCGTCGTCGTCCAGCTCGACGGCGTCGGCCACGACGTGCTGCGGGACGCGGTGGCCGAGGGCCTGATGCCGACCGTCGCCCGATGGCTCGGCGCCGGCGATCAGCGGCCCACCCACCGGCTCACCCCCTGGCGCACCGACTGGTCCAGCCAGACGGGCGCCAGCCAGCTCGGCATCCTGCACGGATCCAACCACGACGTCCCCGCCTTCCGCTGGTACGAGAAGGACACCGGCGAGGTGATGGTCTGCAACCGCCCGAGCAGCGCCGCCGAACTCCAGCGCCGCGCCGTACGGCGCACCGGCGACGGCGGACTGCTCACCGCCGACGGAGCCAGCCGCGGCAACCTCTTCGGCGGCGGAGCCGGCGAACTCGCCCTGGTCCTGTCGGTCGCGGTCCGCCGCGACCGCGCCAGCCGCTCCCGCGCGGGCTACTTCGCCTACTTCTCCGACCCCGCCAACGCCGTCCGCACCTTCCTGTCCTTCGTCGCCGAGACCAGCCGTGAGATCGGCCAGTCCCTGCGCGCCCGACTCCGCAAGGAGCGACCGCGTGTCTCCCGCGGCGGCCTGTACCCACTGATCCGCGCCTTCGCGACGGTCGTCGAACGGGACGTCGTCGTGGCCGCGGTGATGGGCGACCTGCTCGCCGGGCGCACCGCCGTCTACGCCGACCTGGTGGCGTACGACGAGGTGGCCCACCACTCCGGGCCGCACAGCCGTGACGCGGCGCAGGTGCTGCGGCGTCTGGACCGCTCGCTGGCGCTGATCGAGAAGGTCGCCGAGCACGCTCCGCGCCCGTACCGGTTCGTCCTCCTGTCCGACCACGGCCAGAGCCCCGGCGAGACCTTCCGATCCCGCCACGGTCTCACCCTGGGCGACCTGGTGCGGGCCGGCTGTGGCCTGCCCGTGCCGCGCCGGGCGGAGCGGACCCTCTCCCAGGCTCTCGGCTCCGCCCGAGCGGGGGAGACCCCGACCGGCGCCGAGGCGCGCGCCGCCGTACGGGCCGCGCTGGGCCGCCCGGTCGAGGAGAGCGGGGAGGGCCGGCGGCCCTCCCGCCGCTCGGAGCCCGTCGTGCTGGCCTCGGGCAACCTGGGCCTGGTCTCCTTCCCGGACGTGCCGCACCGCATGAGCCAGGAGGAGATCGACGCCCGCCACCCCGCGCTGCTGGCCACGCTCGCCGACCACCCGGGCGTCGGCTTCCTGCTCGTGCGCAGCGAGGAGCACGGCGGTGTCGTGCTCGGCGCGCGCGGCGCGCGGATACCGCTGGCCGAACTCGACATCGACCCCGGCCCGCTGGCCGTCTTCGGCCCCGGTGCCGCCGACGCCGTACGCCGCACCCACTCCTTCCCGCACACCGCCGACATCATGGTCAACTCCTGCTACGACCCGGCCGGTGGAGAGGTCCTCGCCTTCGAGGAGCAGATCGGCTCCCACGGCGGCCTCGGCGGCGCGCAGGGCCGCCCGTTCCTGCTGTCGCCGCTCGCCTGCTCCCCGCCGGTCGCGGAAGGCGGGGAACTCGTCGGCGCCGAGCACGTCCACCGCGCGCTGCGGCGCTGGCTGCACGAGGCCGCGGGGACCGGCGCCCCGCTCACCGCGGAACCGGAGGAACGGGCCGCCTGACCCTCCCCGGCTCATCCCGTACCGGCGGTCAGTGGTGCGGCCAGAAACCCCGACCGGACCCGGCCGAAGTCGCTCACCATCATGACCGCGGGCGTCAGGCGGCAGGCAACGGCCCGGTTCGGTGGCTGCGGACGCCGCGGATGTGATCGGATGGCGATTACGGAATCCCGGGAACGGGAACCTAGGCGAAAGGCAAGGAACCAACCGTGGCAACCACGCGCACCGCTCACACCGTCTGGGAAGGCAACCTGCTCGAGGGCAACGGCGTCGTCACCTTCGACTCCTCCGGCATCGGCGAGCAGCCGGTGTCGTGGCCGTCGCGCGCCGAGCAGGCGAACGGGAAGACCAGCCCCGAGGAGCTGATCGCCGCCGCCCACTCCAGCTGCTTCTCCATGGCGCTGTCGCACGGCCTGGCCGGCGCCGGCACCCCTCCCACCAGCCTGCGGACGAAGGCGGACGTCACCTTCCAGCCGGGCGAGGGCATCACGGGCATCCACCTCAGTGTCGAGGGCACGGTCCCCGGCATCGACGACGACGCGTTCGTCGCCGCGGCCGAGGAGGCCAAGAAGAACTGCCCGGTCAGCCAGGCCCTGACCGGTACGACGATCACCCTGGACGCCAAGCTCGCCTGACGCGAGACGCACGTCCGACGATGCCGCGCCCCCCGTTCCGGGCGCGGCATCGCTGTTCCCGGATGGAGCGGCGGGCGGCGGGTACGCGCCATTGACAACAGCGCGCTCAAGTTTTGTGCTGGAGAGCAGGAGGCGCCCGGAAGGGGACGAAGATGGCACGTGCGGTCGGGATCGATCTCGGGACGACGAACTCGGTGGTGGCCCTGCTGGAAGGCGGTGAGCCCACCGTCGTCGCCAACGCCGAGGGCGCGCGCACCACGCCGTCGGTCGTGGCGTTCGCCAAGAACGGCGAGGTGCTCGTGGGCGAGGTGGCCAAGCGGCAGGCGGTGACGAACGTGGAGCGCACCGCACGCTCGGTCAAGCGGCACATGGGGGACGCGAACTGGCGCTTCCCGGACCAGGGTTCCATCGACGGCACCCGCTACCAGGCGCAGGAGCTGTCCGCGCGCGTCCTGCAGAAGCTGAAGCGGGACGCGGAGTCCTATCTCGGCGAGGACGTCACGGACGCGGTGATCACCGTGCCGGCGTACTTCGACGACGCGCAGCGGCAGGCGACGAAGGAGGCCGGGGAGATCGCGGGACTGAAGGTCCTGCGGATCATCAACGAGCCGACGGCCGCGGCGCTCGCCTACGGCCTGGACCGGGGCGAGGAGCAGACGGTGCTCGTCTTCGACCTCGGCGGCGGCACCTTCGACGTCTCCCTGCTGGAGATCGGTGACGGCGTCATCGAGGTCAAGGCCACCAACGGCGACACCCTCCTCGGCGGCGACGACTGGGACCAGCGGATCGTCGAGCACCTGGTCAAGCGGTTCAAGGGCCAGTACGGCATCGACCTCGGCAATGACAAGATGGCGGTGCAGCGACTGCGCGAGGCCGCCGAGAAGGCCAAGATCGAGCTGTCGTCGTCCTCCGAGACGACGATCAACCTGCCCTACATCACGGCCTCCGCCGAGGGCCCGCTGCACATGGACGAGAAGCTGACCCGGGCCCAGTTCCAGGAGCTGACCGCCGATCTGCTGGACCGCTGCCGCAAGCCCTTCCACCAGGCCGTCAAGGACGCGGGCATCAAGCTCTCGGCCGTCGACCACGTGATCCTCGTCGGCGGCTCCACCCGGATGCCGGCCGTGACCGACCTGGTGCGGGAGCTGACCGGCAAGGACCCGCACAAGGGCGTCAACCCCGACGAGGTGGTGGCCGTGGGCGCCGCCCTCCAGGCGGGCGTGATCCGCGGCGACGTCAAGGACGTCCTCCTGCTCGACGTCACGCCGCTGTCCCTCGGCATCGAGACCAAGGGCGGCATCATGACCAAGCTCATCGAGCGCAACACCACGATCCCCACCCGGCGTTCGGAGATCTTCACCACCGCCACCGACAACCAGCCCTCGGTCGGCATCCAGGTCTACCAGGGCGAACGTGAGATCGCCGCGTACAACAAGAAGCTCGGCGTCTTCGACCTCACCGGCCTGCCGCCCGCGCCGCGCGGGGTGCCGCAGATTGAGGTCGCCTTCGACATCGACGCCAACGGGATCATGCACGTCTCGGCCAAGGACCTGGCCACCGGTCGCGAGCAGAAGATGACCGTGACCGGCGGTTCGGCCCTGCCCAAGGACGACATCGACCGCATGATGCGGGAGGCCGAGCAGTACGCCGAGGAGGACCGCAAGCGCAGGGAGAGCGCCGAGACCCGCAACCAGGCCGAGCAGCTCGTCTACCAGACGGAGAACTTCCTCCGCGACAACGGCGACCGCGTGCCCGCCGACACCAAGTCGGAGGTCGAGGCCGCCGCAGCCGAGGTGAAGGCCCTCCTGGAGCAGCAGGCGGAGACCCCGGCGCTGCGCACGGCCATCGACAAACTGGCCTCCGTCAGCCAGCGGATGGGCCAGGCGATGTACGCCCAGGCCCAGCAGAGCGGCCCGGACGGCACCGAGCAGCACACGGCACCGCCCGACGAGGACTCGGTGGTGGACGCGGAGATCGTCGACGACGAACGCGACACCAGGGGCGGAGCCGCCTAGCGTCAGTCCGTGGCGCAGGTCGTCCGCCGGGCCGGGCTCACAGGTTCTTGCGGTACTCCCGCAGCAGCTCGCGGGTCTGCTCGGCGGTGGCCGCGGCGGCCGTCATGCGGTCGAGCACCTCCAGGTGCGTGGAGATCTCCGCGCGGGAGTCCAGGTACAGGGCGCCGGTCAGGTACTCGGTGTAGACCAGGTCGGGCAGCTCCGGCTCGGCGAAACGGAACAGCGAGAACGGCCCGTACGTCCCCGCGTGCGGCCCCCGCGCGAACTCGGCGACCTGCACCGTCACCCGGTCCCGCTCGGTGTACTGGAGCAGCTTGTCGAGCTGCTCGCGCATCACCTCGGGGCGGTCGCTCACCGGCCGTCGCAGCACCGTCTCGTCGACGATCACCCACAGGTGCGGCGGATCCGGCCGCTCCAGCAGCCGCTGCCGGGCCATCCGCAGCGACACGTGCCGCTCGACGGCGTCCGGACTGCGCTGTCCGACCGTCCCGGCCTCCAGCACCGCCCGCGCGTAGCCCTCCGTCTGGAGCAGCCCCGGCACGAAGTGCGGCTCGTAGGAGCGGATCAGCCGGGCGGCGCCCTCGAGGCTCACATACAGGCTGAACCACTCCGGCAGCACGTCGTGGAACCGCTGCCACCAGCCCGGCGCGTTGGCCTCCTCGGCCAGCGCGACGAACGCGGCGGCCGCCTCGTCGCCCACCCTGTAGGCGGACAGCAGCAACTGCACGTACGGGATCTTCAGCGCGACCTCGGCCATCTCCATCCGCCGTACGGTCGCGGGGGCCACCCGCAGGACGCGCGCGGCCTCCTCGCGTCCCAGTCCGGCCTTCTCCCGCAGTTCCTGAAGTCGTCTGCCGAGCACCACCTGGCCCACGGTGGGCGCGGCCCGCCGCTCACTCACGCCAGGCCTCCCGGCTCTCTCCCGCCCACGAGGAATGAAGGTACTCGACGGTGGCCTGGTCGGCGGGCAGGAACGTCTCGATCGCCAGTTCCGCGACCGTCACGTCCATGGGTGTGTTGAAGGTGGAGATGGAGGAGACGAACGACAGCACCCGCCCGTCGTGCTCGATCCGCAGCGGCAGCGCGAAGTACGGCACCTGTCCGGGCGGCCCATCCGTCTCAGGCGCGCTCCGCGGCACCGGGTAGGCCGCCACCTCCTCGTACAGCTCGCGCAGCGCGGCCGAGCGGTGCAGCGCGACCTGCCGCTCCATCTGGGCGAGCAGGTGCCCGCGCCACTCGCGCAGATTGCGGATGCGCGGTGCCAGACCGTCCGGGTGCAGGGTCAGCCGCATCGCGTTCAGTGGCGCGGCGAGCAGCCGCTCCGGTACGCCCTCCAGCAGCATCGTGATGCCCCGGTTCGCGCTCACCACGTCGTACGTCGCGTCGACCACCAGCGCGGGATACGGCTCGTATCCCCGGATCAGCCGCTCCAGGCCCTCGCGCAGCGGGCCGAGCGCCGGGTCGTCCAGCGGGGTCTGCCGGTACCGCGGGGCGTAACCGGCGGCCAGCAGCAGGGCGTTGCGCTCCCGCACCGGCACCTCCAGGTGCTCCGCAAGCCGCAGCACCATCTCCTCGCTCGGCCGGGACCGTCCGGTCTCGATGAAGCTGATGTGCCGGGACGAGGAGTCGGCGCGCAGCGCCAGTTCCAGCTGACTGATCCGCCGCCGCTCCCGCCAGGACCGCAGCAGCGGGCCCACGCCCCGGGCTGCGGGAGCGGTCGGGGACGCGGTGGTGCCGGACGCGACAATGGCCATAGGCACGACCGTAGTCGAGGAGCGGGCGGATGACCGAGCCGTGGAGCCCGACCTGGCCGGCGACGGGCGGCCTGACGCGCCGGTGCGCGGCGGCCGACAGGGCGACGCGGCGGCCCTCCTGTGGCAGTCTGAGCAGGAACGCGAGATCCAGAAGAGGTCCGGAAGCCGTTCGGAAGAGGTCCGGAAGAGGTCCAGGAAGGGAGCCGGTCCCATGCCCGTCGCACCGCTGTCGCACAAGGAGATCGAGGAGCGGCTGGCCGAACTGCCCGGCTGGTCCGTGGACGGGGACCGCCTCACCCGCTCGTTCCGGCTCGGCTCGCACTTCGCGGCGACGGCGATGGTCGTGCACATCGCCCAGGTGCAGGAGGAGCTCAACCACCATTCCGACCTCACGCTGGGCTACAACACGGTCTCGTTCAGCGTGAACACCCACAGCGTGGGCGGCGCCCTCACCGAGAACGACTTCGAACTCGCCCACCGGGTGCAGGACCTCGCACCGGGGCATGGGGCACACTGATCCACATCGGGACGGGAGGGGGACCGCGTGCTGGACTACGGCGAGGAAGCCGAGCGCTACGACGCCTCGCGCGGCGGTGAAGCGAGGGCGGAGGCCGCGGCGGAGGCGGTCCTCGGCCTCGTACCGCGGCAGGCGCGTGAACTGCTCGACGTGGGCTGCGGCACCGGCATCGTGACCCGCCGCCTCGCCGCCGCCCGCGCAGGCCTGCGGGTGACCGGGGCGGACCGGGCGCCCGCGATGGCCCGGTACGCCGGGGCACGCCTGCCCGGTGCCGTCGTCCTCGCCGACAGCCGCAGCCTGCCCTTTCCGGACGGGCGGTTCGACGCCGTCACCAGTGTGTGGCTGCTGCACCTGGTGCCCCGCCCCGAGGACGCGCGGGCGATCGTCGCCGAGTGCGCCCGGGTGCTCAGGCCCGGCGGGGTGTATGTCACCACGGTCGACAAGGCCGCCGCGCACAACGTCGGCAGCGACATCGACGGAGTGCTCGCCTCCCGGCCCCGTTCCCCGGCCTGCGACGACGCCGGCCTCGTCTCCGAGTACGCCGCCGCGCACGGCCTGGTCCCGGCCGGGCAGGCCCTCTTCCCGGGCCGGGACCAGGGCCGCAGTCCGCGCAGCACCGTCGCGGACCTGCGCCGCGGCTGGTTCGTCACGCTGCCGCCGGGCGAACCCCGCACCGAGGCCTTCGCCGAGCGGCTGGCGGCCCTGCCCGAACAGGACCGCCGCCGCCCGGACCCGGTCTTCACCCTGCGGGCGTTCCGCAAGGGGGAGTGAGGCCCCCTTCCCCCCCGTCAGGAGACCGTGCAGGTCTGACCGCCGAGGGTGAAGGCGGCCGGTCTGCCGTTGGTCCCCGACCAGTTCCCCGTGAAGCCGAAGTCCACCGACGAGCCCGCCGCGACGTCGCCGTTCCAGCTCGTGTTCTTCGCCGTCACGGACGCACCCGACTGGGAGTGGTCGGCGTTCCACAGCGAGGTGATCTCCTGCCCGTTCGGGAAGGACCACGCCAGCGACCAGCCGTTCCAGGCCGTGGTGCCGGTGTTGGTCAGCCGGACGTCGGCCTGGAAGCCGCCGTCCCACTGGTTGGTGACGCTGTAGGCCACCGCGCAGGGACCGGCCGGCGGCGGTGTCGAACCGTCGTCGCCACCGCCGGTGTCGCCGCCGCCGTTGTCCCCGCCGCCGGTGTCTCCACCCCCGCCCGTGTCGCCGCCGCCGTTCGGGTCGGAGGTGTCGCCGTAGATCACCCCTCGGCCGTTGGTCGAGACGTACACGCGGCCGTAGATCCGCGGGTCACCGGTGATCGCCGCGCCCGTCCAGCCCCACTGGTGGGCGTCGTCGTTGATCCGGGTCCAGCTCGCGCCCTTGTCGGTGGAGCGGAAGATGCCCCGCACCCCGCCGATCTTCGCGCTGGTGTACAGCGTCTGGTACGAGGCGCCGTTCGCCGCCTTGCCGAAGCCGATGGTGTCGGCCTCCGCCACGTTCGACAGCTTGGTGAAGCTCGCGCCGCCGTCGGTGGAGTGCCACAGCCCGTACGCGCCGTCGCTCGCGCCGCCCGCCAGCCAGATGTCGCCCTTCGTGCCCGGCAGGGCCTTGAAGCGCACGCTGTCGCCCGTGGGAAGACCGGCCGCCGGCGACGCCGTGAAGGTCGCGCCTCCGTCCGAACTCACGTAGAACTTCCCGGACTTGAAGCCGTAGAAGGTCTTCGGGTCCACCCGGTCCGAGGCCACGGCCGCGCCCGCCGGGATTCCGGCCGACGCCGACCACGACGAGCCGTACCCCGACGTGTACTGCACTCCCGCGCCCGCCGGGCTCCACACGAACCGGCCGCCGTCCGCGCCGGCCGCGACCGTGCCGCCACCGCTCACGCCCGAAGGCTCCGCGCCCGCGAACCAGTTGGCGCCGTTGTCGGTGGAGAACGCCACGTGCGAACCCGAGTCCACGTCGCCCACCCGTACCACCGTGTTCGGGTTGGTCTCGGCGAAGTCCAGGCTGGTGCTCGTGGTGAAGGTCGGGGAGGTGAACATCATCGACGGGACCTTCGTCAGATCCGTGTGCCGGAAGCCGCCGATGTCCCCCAGAGCGCTCAGCAGCGGAGCTCCGGACGGCGGGGACACCAGGTCGTTCACCGCGGTCTCCTCGAGACCCTGCACCATCGGCCGCACGGCGAACTGGCCGCCGCTGTCCCACTTGGTGAGGTTCTCGGTGCCGTAGATCGTCGCGCCCGTGCCGTACATCATCCGGTCGGAGTCGAACGGGTCGATCTCCAGCGCCTCCGTCATCCAGCCCAGTTTCGGGGTCTGTTCGGGCGGCGAGGGGTTCGCGCCGAAGGTGAGCCACGGCGTGGACGACACGTCCATCGTGTAGCGGTTGGAGCGGTTCGGGTACGACGTGTAGTCCCAGGCCTGCGTCCAGGTCGCGCCGCTGTCGGTGGAGCGGAAGATCTGCGTGTCCGGCCACCAGGAGCTGTAGGCCGTCGCCATCACCGTGCCCGGGTGCTGACGGTCGAGCGACAGACCGCTGAAGCCGAAGTAGACGTCGGCATCAGCGACCGGGCTGATGTCCGTCCAGGCGCCGGTCGCCGTCGCGTACCGCCACAACTGACCCTTGCCGCCGTCGTAGGGTCCGCCCGTGTCGCTGTAGGCGAGATACAGGTAGCCGTTCTTCGCGTCCAGCACGCCCTTGTGGGCCAGGTACCCGGTCGGCTGCCCCGGCAGCCGCTGCCAGGTCGCGCCCGCGTCCGTCGAGCGGTACACCGCGTTGTCCTTGTCGGCGACCCCGGCGTAGATGGTCCGCGTGGCGTTGCCCGGCGTGCCGGTCGACTCGTCGAACGTGACCCAGACGACGCCCTGGTTGTCGTTGGCGTAGCCGGAGGTGTCGCCCGGGTCCTGCGCGTAGTTGCCCGGGTTGGTGAAGCTCGTGACCCGCGACCAGGTCACCCCCGAGTCCGTCGAGCGCCACAGGCCGTTGCCGCTGGGCGCGCCCAGGTACAGCACGCTGTCCTTGTTCGGGTCGATCGCCAGCCGCTCACCCATCCCGCGGCCCGGCATGTTGCCGCCCAGCTTGAACGGCAGGTCGGTCTTTTGCCAGCTCGCGCCCCGGTCGCCGGAGCGCAGCACCGCGCCCTTGCCCGGGTCCCAGTCGTTGGTGTACGTGCCGACGGCCGCGTACACCTTGTCCGGGGCGGCGGAGTCGGAGGCGATGCTGACGACGCCGGTGTGCCCCCAGTCGTCCCAGCCGACCGAGTCGAGGAGCGGCGTCCAGGTCTTCGTCGACTGCTGCCAGCGATAGGCGCCGCCGATGTCGGTGCGGGCGTAGACCAGGTTCTTCTCGCTGCGGTTGAAGACGATGCCGGGGACGAAGCCGCCCCCGTCGATGCGGGCGTTCTTCCAGGTGTACGTGTCCGCCGCGACCGCGGTCGGCGCGGCGGGTGCGGCCGCCGCGGACGGGGCGCCGGCGAGCAGTCCGGCGGCGAGTGCGAACACGGCCGTGAGGACACGGCCGGTGCGGGTGGCTCTTCGCACGGTGGGGCTCCTCTCGACGGAGGCAGGAGGGGGGAGAGCGGGGAGGAAGTGACGACCGGGCGGCTCCCCCCGTGAGGGAGCCGCCCGGTCGGGGACCCGTCGGCGGATGACGGGCCCCGGTACACGGAGCGTTCAGCGGGGACTTATTCGAGGAGCTCCGCGTACGAACCCATGGCGAGGGCGATGTCCGCCTGTGCCCAGAACCGGTGGTAGGTGAAGACCGGCGCCGCGCCGCCCTTGAGGTAGGACTCGATCTTCGACCAGGCCGGGTCGCTCTTGTAGAAGGAACGGAGCGAGCTGAACGTCGACGAGGAGTCGATCTTGTCGCCGTTCGGCATCGTGCCGGTCCAGCCGCTCGGCACGTACACGCTGTCACCGAAGCGGCTGTAGTCGGTGCGGGTCTCCGGGACGGCGATGCCCAGGTTGTCCTGGTCGTTGTCCCACATGCCGTCCAGCAGCGCCTTCGCCGTGGACTTGGCCTGCGCGTCACCGGACTTGGCGGCGTAGTACGTCAGGGTCTTGGCGTACGCGGCCGCCACGCCCACGTCGTTGGTGTAGTCGGCGACGGTGACGTGCAACCCGCTGTTGGAGCCCGGCGAGTTGGCGTTCCAGTTGTCCGGCTGCCCCGACCACTGAAGGGTGGAGGGGATCAGGAAGCTGCCGTCCGGGTTGATCGTGGTCTCGGACAGCGCCCACTTCACCCACTTGTCGAGGACCGTCTTCGCCTTGGTGTCCCCGGTCTGCTGGTAGTACTCGGCGACCCGCTCCATCGACCAGGCCTGGAAGCCGAACCACTGGTTGGACGGCGGGTCGTGGTAGACCGGCTGCCAGTCGTAGTACATGCCGTAGAAGGTCGGCGTGCCGGCCGGCGGGGTGGCGTAACGGCCCTGCCAGCTGTTGGTCGCGCCGCCCGCGATGGCACCCTCGGACGACTGGAGCCACCGGTAGAACTCCAGCTGGCGCTGGAGCGAGGTGCTCCAGTCGGCCGCGCCCGTCGCCGACTTGGGCTTCAGGTCGGCGTAACTGCTCAACGCGTACGCGGCGAGCGGGTTCTGGTAGCCGCCGTGGGTGTGGCTGGAGCCGATGCGCCAGGCCCAGCCCGCCGAGCTGTCGGTCGCCCCGCCCCAGGCGTAGTACCAGGAGAGCAGGTAGTGCGAGGCGTCCTTGCCGCTGCCGGCGGGGCAGGACGTGGGCCCGACACAGTTGCCGATCTTCTTGAAGTACTTGTCGTACATCGAGTACCGCAGGTAGTCGCCCATCTTCGCCGCCTTGGCGACGGTGGCCGACACGTCGGCTCCCTTGTTCTGCTCCTTGGCCCACACGTCGGCCCAGTACGCGGCCTGGACGGCGCGCGCGTCGGCGTCGGGGGCGTCGGTGTACTTCCACTGCTTGGCGTAGGAGTCGTCACCGGTGAACAGGTCCAGGTAGCCGTTGCTGCCGCCGTACTTGAAGGCGTCGCAGGTCGGCTGCGGAACCGTCTCCCAGACCGACTCCTCGGCGCCGCGCTGGAAGGTGTTGATGTACGACGGTCCCTTGGCCGTGGGGCCGGCCTCGCACCCGCCGCCGGGCGTGTTGCCGTAGCCGTAGGTGTTGTCGACGTCCTCGATCCAGTGCATGCCGTAGACGTCGTCCGTGCCGTACGCGGACTTCAGCTCACCCGCGATCGGGTCGGAGCCCACCGACACATTGCCGTCGAGCCTGGCCGGGTACTCGTTGGGCGTGTCCAGCTCGGGCGCGTACGTCGCCGGCTTGGAGGCGTTGTAGAAGGAGTTGGTCGCCTGGTCGGCGTGGGTGGGGATCATGTACTTCTCCATGAGCGCCCAGGCACCGTTGAACTTCGACCAGTCGCCCGTCACCTTGCCGTACATCGCCTGCAGCCAGATCAGGTAGCTGTAGGCCTCCGACGTGGTCTCGTGACCGTAGTCGGGTGCCTCCACGATCAGCGTCTCCACCGAGTGGTAGGGAATGCCGTCGGGGGAGAAGTAGCCGTTCGCCGGGTCGGTGATCTTCCCGTACAGGTCCAGGAACCGGGTGTCGTACGCCTTCGAGCCGCCCAGCTCCGTCACGGTGACCGTGGCGCCGGCATGGCCGGTCGCCGAGGCCGTGAAGGTCGCCGAACCGGTGCCGGAGGAGTCCGCCGTGATGGTCACCTTCTGCGCGGTGTTCCAGTTGGACGGGGTGAAGGTGAGTGAGGAGCCACCGGTCACCGACAGGCCCGTGTTGCCGTCCGTGCGGGCGACGCTCACCGTCACGTTCGCGCTGGGCTGGGTCGACAGCTTCACGTCGAAGGTGCCCGAGCTGCCCTGCTGGATGCCGAGCTGGGCCGGCGAGGCCACCACGGCGGGACCGGAGGCGACCGTGATGCCCACGGGCGTGGACTCCGCGGACGCGCCCAGGCTGTCGTAGGCCTTCGCCAGCAGAGAATGACTGCCCACGGTCAAGCCAGAGGCCGAAAAGGTGAACGGGGCGCTCGTGGCGGTACCCAGCAGCTTGGTGTCGTCGTAGAACTCGACCTTGGTGATGGTCGCGGCGTCGGCCGCCGCCGCGGTGGCCGCGAGCGGCACCGCGTCGCCCTGGCTGAACACCGCGCCCGGGGCCGGGCTGGTCAGCACCGCTATCGGCGGCTGGTGTGCGCCGGCGCAGGTGGTGCCGTTGATCGCGAAGTTCGTGGGTGCCGTGTTGGTGCCGCTGTAGGCGAACTGGGCACCGGTGTTCACGGCGCTTCCGGCCGCGATCGTCCCGTTGTACGACTCGTTCTTCACGGTGACCGTCTGGCCGGACTGCGACCAGATGCCGCTCCAGCCGTTGCTGAGCTGCTGGTTGCCCGAGTAGCCGTAGGTCAGGGTCCAGCCGTTGATGGCGTCCGTACCGCGGTTGGTGATGGTCAGGTCCGCGGTGAAGCCGGAGCCCCAGTCGTTGGTCGCGTAGTCCACGCTGCACTGCAGGGCCGCCGCGTGCGCGGTGGTCGACCCCGTCGAGAGCATGGTGAGCGGAAGCGCGAGGGCCGCCACGACGGCGGTCCACAGTCGCCGCGCGCCGCGGCGTCTGCGTCGGGGATGCATGTGCTGGTTCCTCCTTGCGGCTCGGAAGAGGTGGGGGGAGGAGCATCAAGCCGTGAACCAGTGGGAGCGCTCCCATAGTGCGGACGGGTGCCGAGGGGGTCAAGGTCCTTGAAGAGTCGAAAAGATTCGACGCTCTTCAACCCCCTTTTAACGCTGTTGAGTTGAGGAAGTTTGACAAAAGTTCGCGCACCCTCTGTCCTTCGCCGTCACTTCCCGCTACCTTCACTCGCACCAGTGGGAGCGATTCCATCAGTCGACGCGTCCGTCACGGCGCGCCAGAGCTGCAAGGAGTCGCTCATGCGACACCCCCCGCGTTCAGTCCTTTTAGCCATCGCCGGTACGGTCGCGCTCGTCGGGAGTGCGGTCGTGCCGGCGGTCACGGCGCACGGAGCGACTCCCGCGTGCACGGTGGAGTACACCGTCACCAATCAGTGGGACGCCGGCTTCCAGGGCGACGTGAAGATAACGAACAACGAAGGCCCGCTGAGCAGTTGGACCCTCACCTTCGACTTCGCCGGTGGTCAGGAGGTCACGCAGGGCTGGAACGCGAAGTGGTCCCAGTCCGGCACGACGGTGACCGCCGCGAACGAGAGCTACAACGGTTCGCTCGGCACCGGCGCGAGCGTCAGCGCGGGCTTCCTCGGCTCCCTGTCGGGGAGCAACCCGCTGCCGACGGCGTTCAAGCTCAACGGCACCACCTGCAACGTCGACTCGGATCCGTCCACACCCCCGACGGATCCACCGCCGACGGATCCACCGCCGACCGGTGACGGCAAGGCGCCCGCCCTGCACGTCTCGGGCACCGAGCTCGTCGACGCCGCCGGGAACAACCACCGGCTGCTGGGCGTCAACCGCTCCGGCGGCGAGTTCATGTGCGTCCAGGGCTACGGCATCTGGGACGGCCCGGTGGACGACGCGGCGATCAAGGCGATCGCCGACTGGAAGGCGAACGCCGTCCGTATCCCCCTCAACGAGGAGTGCTGGCTGGGACTTTCCAACATCGACCCCGCGTACGCGGGCGCCAACTACATCAGCGCCGTCAAGGAGCTGGTGGCCCGGGTCGAGTCGTTCGGCATGACCCCGATCGTCGAACTGCACTGGACCTACGGCCAGTACACCGGCAACTCGGCGGGCTGCTCCGACGTGCACGCCACCTGCCAGAAGCCGATGCCCGACGCCCAGTACACGCCGTCGTTCTGGTCCTCGGTCGCCAGTACCTTCAAGGGTGACCAGGCCGTCGTCTTCGACCTGTTCAACGAGCCCTATCCGGACCGGGCGACCTCCAGCCTCACCGACGCCTGGAAGTGCTGGCGCGACGGCGGCACCTGTCCGGGCATCGAGTACCAGGTCGCCGGAATGCAGAGCCTCGTCGACGCGATCCGCGGTGCCGGGGCGAACAACGTCATCCTCGCCGGCGGCCTCGCGTACTCCAACGACCTCGGCCAGTGGCTGACCTACCGGCCCACTGACCCGGCCGGCAATCTGGGCGCCTCCTTCCACGTCTACAACTTCAACACCTGCTCCAGCGCGAGCTGCTGGGACTCCACCCTCGCTCCGGTCGCGGCCCAGGTGCCGCTGGTGGCCGGGGAGATCGGCGAGAACACCTGCTCGCACGGATTCATCGACCAGGTCATGAAGTGGTTGGACGACCGTGGAATGTCCTACCTGGGCTGGACCTGGAACACCTGGGACTGCTCCTCCGGGCCGTCCCTGATCTCCGCCTACGACGGCACACCCACGGCGTTCGGCGCGGGGTTGCGCGACCATCTGCGCACCCTCAACCCCTGAGTCCTCCACCGCACGTCCGAGACCGCACGTCCGAGACCGCACGTCCGAGACCGCACGTCCGAGACCGCACGTCCGAGACCGCACGTCCGAGACCGCACGCCCAAGTCCGCACGTCCGGGTCCACGACTTCGGACGCGCGACTCCGAGTCCGCACGTCCCTGTCCGAAAGTTCCCTATCCGCACATCAGGTCAGACAGAAGGAGTACTTGGCACTCATGAGCCGTACCAGAACATCGATACTCGCCGCGATGGCCCTGGTGGCCGGGGCCACGGGGACGGCGCTCACCGCCGCACCCGCCAGCGCCGCGGCCGCCTGTACCGTCGACTACAACGTCAACCAGTGGGACAGCGGCTTCACCGCCGACATCAGCGTCCACAACAACGGTGCCGCCAAGTCGAGTTGGTCGCTGAAGTGGACCTACGCCGGTAACCAGCAGGTCACCAGCTTCTGGAACGCGAAGATCAGCCAGAGCGGTGCGAACGTCACCGCGGCCAACGAGAGCTACAACGGCAGCCTCCCCACGGGCGGTTCCGTCAGCTTCGGCTTCCAGGGCACCTACAGCGGCACCAACGCGATCCCGGCCTCCTTCACCCTCGACGGCGTCACCTGCAACGTCGACAACGGCGGCGGCGACCCCGGCGGCGGTGACAACGGTGGCGGGGACCCCGGCGGCGGTGACAACGGCGGTGGCGACCCCGGTGGCGGCGGCAACACCGGCCGGGTCGACAACCCCTACGCCGGCGCCAAGGTCTACGTGAACCCCGAGTGGTCGGCGAACGCCGCCGCCGAGCCGGGCGGCAGCAGGATCTCCAACCAGCCGACCGGTGTCTGGATGGACCGCATCGCCGCGATCAACGGCGTCAACGGCGGCATGGGCCTGCGTGACCACCTCGACACGGCGCTGCAGCAGAAGGGCAGCGGCGAGGAAGTCATCCAGGTGGTCGTCTACGACCTGCCCGGACGCGACTGCGCGGCCCTCGCCTCCAACGGCGAGCTCGGCCCGACGGAGATCGACAAGTACAAGACCCAGTTCATCGACCCGATCGCGGCGATCCTGTCCGACCCCAAGTACGCCTCGCTGCGCATCGTCACCACCATCGAGATCGACTCGCTGCCCAACCTCGTCACGAACACCAGCGGCCGCGACACCGCGACGCCTGAGTGCGACGTGATGAAGGCCAACGGCAACTACGTGAAGGGCGTCGGCTACGCCCTGGCCAAGCTCGGTGCCATCCCCAACGTCTACAACTACGTGGACGCGGGCCACCACGGCTGGATCGGCTGGGACGACAACTTCGGCGCGTCGGCCGACCTCTTCAAGCAGGCGGCCACCAGCGAGGGCGCGACCGTCAACGACGTGGCCGGCTTCATCACCAACACGGCCAACTACAGCGCTCTGAAGGAGGACCACTTCTCGATCAACGACAGCGTGGGCGGCACCTCGGTGCGCCAGTCCAAGTGGGTGGACTGGAACCAGTACGTCGACGAGCTGTCCTTCGCACAGGCCTTCCGCCAGAAGCTCGTCTCGGTCGGCTTCAACTCCAACATCGGCATGCTGATCGACACGTCCAGGAACGGCTGGGGCGGCTCGGCACGTCCGGCCGGTCCGGGTCCGCAGACCAGTGTGGACGCGTACGTCGACGGTGGGCGCTACGACCGGCGCATCCAGCTCGGCAACTGGTGCAACCAGTCGGGCGCCGGTCTCGGTGAGCGTCCGAAGGCGTCGCCGGAGCCCGGCATCGACGCCTACGTGTGGATGAAGCCCCCGGGGGAGTCCGACGGTTCCAGCTCGGCCATCGCGAACGACGAGGGCAAGGGCTTCGACCGCATGTGCGACCCGACCTACACGGGCAACGCGCGCAACAACAACAACATGTCGGGCGCGCTGCCGAACGCTCCGGTCTCCGGGCACTGGTTCTCCGCCCAGTTCCAGGAGCTGATGAAGAACGCGTACCCGCCTCTGCCGTGAGCTGAGGCGATCCGCCGGGGCCGGCCCTGCCGCGGCCCCGGCGGGTGACGAACGGTTCCTCCCCGCGGCCGGGGGGCCTGTGCCCCCCGGCCGTTTTGCCGCCTCGGCAACAGGAGTGGCCCTCTCCCGGTGCGTCGGCGCAGGCTGGCCGCACCGGACAGGAGAGGCTGATCAGCATGGCGCACGCACACCACGGACACCACGACCACGAGCGGGCCCGCCCCGGCCACAGTCACCACGGCCACGGTCACACCGACGTCGACTGGGCCGTCATGGCTCCGATGCTGGAGGCCCAGGCGGAGTTGTTCGCGCCCCTGTACGGGAACGTCATGGCATGGCTGGGGGAGAAGGCGCCCGATCCCGGCCTGATCGTCGACGCCGGCAGCGGTCCCGGCGTGATCTCCTGCCTCTTCGCCGAGGTGTTCCCGGGCGCGCGGGTCGCCGCGGTGGACGGCTCCGAGCCCCTGCTCGAGCGGGCCCGGGACCGGGCCGCGCGCCTCGGCCTGGCCGACCGCCTCGCTACCGTCACCGGCGAACTCCCCGGCGTGCTGGACGAGTTGGACTATCCAGCGGGTCTGCTGTGGGCGGGCAACAGCCTGCACCACCTGGGCGACCAGCGGGCCGCCCTCGCCGCGTTCGCCGAACGGCTGGCGCCCGGCGGCACGCTCGCCCTGCTGGAGGGCGGCCTGCCCGCCCGGTTCCTGCCCCGTGACATCGGCATCGGCCGGCCGGGCCTCCAGGCCCGTCTCGACGTGATGCAGGAGGACTGGTTCGCGCGGATGCGGGCCGAACTGCCGGGCTCGGTCGCCGAGACCGAGGACTGGCCGGCGCTGCTGGCCGCCGCGGGCCTGAAGCACACCGGCACCCGCAGCTTCCTGCTGGACCTGCCCGCCCCGGTCTCCGACCCGGCCCGCGCCTACGTCGCCGCCGACCTGAACCGGCTCCGCGAGTTCGTGGGGAGCGACCTCGGCGACGAGGACCGTGCCACCCTCGACCGGCTCCTCGACCCCGGCGACGAGGCGAGCGTGCACCGCAGGAACGACCTCTTCGTGCTCAAGGCGCACACGGTGCACACGGCGGTACGGACCGCCTGAGCGGCAGGTGCCCGGCCACCGTTCGGCGCCGGGCACCGGCTCAGTCCGCCGTGCGCTGTGCGGGTCAGGCGACCTCGAACGCCGCCGGGTCCGGGCCCAGACGCCGGTCCTCGTTCAGGGCGCTGATCGCCGCGAGGTCCTCGTTGTCCAGGCTGAAGTCGAAGACGTCGATGTTCTCCCGGATCCGGGACGGCGTCACCGACTTCGGGATCACGACGGTGCCGAGCTGGAGGTGCCAGCGCAGCACGATCTGGGCGGGCGTGCGGTTGTGCTTCTGCGCGATCGCCACGATCGCCGGAACCTCCAGCAGGCCCTTGCCCTGGCCGAGCGGCGACCAGGCCTCGGTGGCGATGCCCTGCTCCGCGTGGTACTCGCGGGCCGCGTGCTGCTGGAGGTGCGGGTGCAGCTCGATCTGGTTGACCGCCGGGATCACCGAGGCCTCGGCGATCAGGCGCTCCAGGTGCTCCGGAAGGAAGTTGGAGACGCCGATCGCCCGGACGCGCCCGTCGGCGTGCAGCTTCTCGAACGCCTTGTAGGAGTCGACGAACTTCCCCCGGGCCGGCGTCGGCCAGTGGATCAGGTACAGGTCCACGTACTCCAGGCCGAGCTTGGCCAGCGAGGCGTCGAAGGCGCGCAGCGTGGAGTCGTATCCCTGGTCGCTGTTCCAGAGCTTGGTGGTGACGAAGACCTCCTCGCGGGGGATCCCGGAGGCGGCGATGGCCTTGCCGGTGCCTTCTTCGTTGCCGTAGATCGCCGCTGTGTCGACGCTGCGGTACCCGGCCTCCAGCGCGGTGGCGACGGCCCGCTCCGCCTCGTCGTCCGGCACCTGCCAGACACCGAAGCCCAGCTGGGGCATCTCGACGCCGTTGTTGAGGATGATCGGGGGGACCTTGCTGCTCACGAGCTTCTCGATCCTTCGGTTGTTGTCGTGTGTCGGTCCCATCGTCAACGATCACGAGCCGTCACGCATTCCTGAGCTGCCGATCCGACCGGATCAGACCCGGTACAGCGCCTCCACCTCGGCGGCGTAGGCGTTCTCGATGGCCCTGCGCTTGAGCTTCAGGGACGGGGTCAGCAGACCGTGCTCCTCGGTGAACGGCTGGGCGAGGATGCGGAAGGTGCGGATCGACTCGGCCTGGGAGACCAGCGTGTTGGCGGCGACCACCGCGCGGCGGACCTCGGTCTCCAGGTCGGAGTCGTGCACCAGCCGGGCCGTCGGCATCAGCGGTTTGCCGCGCATCCGGAGCCAGTGCTCGACGGCCTCGTGGTCGAGGGTGACCAGCGCGGCGACGTAGGGGCGGTCGTCGCCGACGACGATGCACTGGGAGATCAGCGGGTGGTCGCGCACCCGCTCCTCCAGCAGGCCGGGCGCCACGCTCTTGCCGCCGGAGGTCACCAGGATCTCCTTCTTGCGGCCGGTGATCGTCAGATAGCCGTCCTCGTCGAGGGAGCCGAGGTCGCCGGTGGCCAGCCAGCCGTCGTGCAGGGCCTCGTCGGTGGCCTTCTCGTTGTGGAGGTAGCCCTGGAAGACGTTGTCGCCGCGCAGCCAGATCTCGCCGTCGTCGGCGATGCGCACGGTGGTGCCGGGAACGGGCTGCCCGACCGTGCCGTAGCGGGTGCGTTCGGGCGGGTTGGCGGTGGCCGCCGCGGTGGACTCGGTCAGTCCGTAGCCCTCGTAGACCTGCACGCCGGCGCCCGCGAAGAACAGTCCGAGCCGGCGGTCCATGGCCGAGCCGCCGGACATCGCGTTGCGGATCCTGCCGCCCATCGCGGCACGCACCTTGGAGTACACGAACGTGTCGAAGAACTGGTGCTGCATTCTCAGGGCCGCCGAGGGGCCGGGGCCGACGCCCCAGGCCTTGGCCTCGACGGCGTCGGCGTACCGCACGGCGACCTCGACGGCCTTCTCGAACGGCCCGTCCCTGCCCTCCTTCTCCGCCTTGCGGCGGGCCGCGCCGAACACCTTCTCGAAGATGTACGGCACCGCCAGGATGAACGTCGGCCGGAACGCCTGGAGGTCGGGCAGCAGCGCGGCGGCGCTCAGTTGCGGCTGATGGCCGAAACGGACCTTGCCGCGGATCGCGGCGACCTCCACCATCCGCCCGAAGACGTGGGCGAGCGGCAGGAACAGCAGTGTGGCCGCCTCGTCGCCCTTCCTGCTGTGGAACACCGGCTCCCAGCGCGCGATCACGGTGTCCGACTCGTACATGAAGTTGCCGTGCGACAGCACACAACCCTTGGGGCGGCCGGTGGTGCCGGAGGTGTAGATGACGGTCGCGACCGAGTCCGGGGTGACCGCCTCCCGGTGCCGGTGCACCACGTCGTCGTCGATGTGCCCGCCCGCGTCGTACAACTGCTGCACGATGCCGGTGTCCAACTGCCACAGCAGGCGCAGCCGCGGGAGCCGGTCGATGACGGTGGCGATCGTCATCGCGTGCTCCTCGTGCTCCACGACCGCCGCCGTCACCTCCGCGTCGTGCAGCGCCCAGAAGCACTGCTCGGCCGAGGCGGTGGGGTAGAGCGGCACCACCTGGGCGCCGATCGTCCACAGCGCGAAGTCGAACAGCGTCCACTCGTAGCGGGTACGGGACATGATCGCCACGCGGTCGCCGAAGCGGATGCCCTGGGCGAGCAGGCCCTTGGCGAGGGCCAGCACCTCGTCGCGGAACTCGGCGCAGGTCACATCCCGCCATCTGCCGAACTCGTCCTTGCGGCCGAGCGCGATGTGGA
The DNA here is from genome assembly GCF_052663305.1 of Streptomyces cyslabdanicus. Classification (NCBI taxonomy): domain Bacteria; kingdom Bacillati; phylum Actinomycetota; class Actinomycetes; order Kitasatosporales; family Streptomycetaceae; genus Streptomyces; species Streptomyces cyslabdanicus. The sequence continues at coordinate 144,935 of NZ_JBQRUW010000041.1, read as the reverse complement.
GCGGGTCGTCCAGCGCATGCTGGAAGACGACGTCGGCCAGTCCGCCCACCGGCGGTGGCAACGTCGACGGAGGGCTGGTGAACTCGCGCAAACCCCGCTCCCGTTCCTTGTGACGCTCCGCACAGCGCCGTGAAAGCTACCCCAGCGCGGCAGGGGCGTCAGGGCCCGCCGAGGCGGGCGGTGCCCGGGTGGACGCCGGAAAATGCGCTCACAAGGGGAAGGGTCGGACAGACTTTCCTACGGACCCGTAAGGTTCGGTGCCGTTATCTGCACCGAATCTGTACTGCCCGATTACGGCCCTCGCGACCGGCCGGAGAGGCCCTAATAGGTCGTGCCCTGGCCGACTCCGCGCCGGTGGAGGCGGTCGCCGCTGGTCAGGATGGCCGTGGCCAGGGCGTCGGCCGCGTGGTGCGGGGTGTCGTGGCGGCGGCCGTGCACGAGTACGAAGTCGACTCCGCCCAGCTCGGGCAGGCCCGCCCGGTCCGGGACGCGCACCAGGCCCGGCGGGATCAGGCCGCGGGAGTGGGCCATCACGCCCAGGCCCGCGCGGGCGGCGGCGATCAGGCCGTTGAGGCTGCCGCTGGTGCAGGCGACGCGCCACGGCCGGCCCTGGCGCTCCAGGGCCGCGAGGGCCAGGGCCCGGGTGATGCCGGGCGGCGGGTACACGATGAGCGGCACCGGGCGGTCGGGGTCCAGGCGCAGCCGCTCGGCGCCGATCCACACCAGGCGGTCGCGCCAGACCGGCTCGCCCCGCGGGTCCTCGGGGCGCCGCTTGGCCAGCACCAGGTCCAGCCTGCCGGCGGCGAGCTGCTCGTGCAGCGTGCCCGACAGCTCCACCGTCAGCTCCAGGTCGACCTCGGGATGCTCGTAGCGGAAGCCCTCCAGGATCTCCGGCAGCCGGGTGAGCACGAAGTCCTCCGACGCGCCGAACCGCAGCCGGCCGCGCAGCCGGGCGCCGGTGAAGAACGCGGCCGCCTGCTCGTGCACCTGGAGGATCCGGCGCGCGAAGCCCAGCATGGCCTCGCCGTCCTCGGTCAGCTCCACCGAGTGGGTGTCGCGGGAGAACAGCGCCCTGCCGGTCGCGTCCTCCAGACGGCGCACGTGCTGGCTGACGGTCGACTGGCGCAGCCCGAGCCGCCGCGCCGCCCCCGTGAAGCTGAGGGTCTGGGCCACGGTCAGGAAGGTGCGCAGCTGGGCGGGGTCGTACACGGGGACAGGCTACCGCGGTCATCGCGGAACACGATGACAGTCAGAGCGGTATGACGGATTCCCGATCAACGCCCGGCCGGGCACGATGGAGAAGGGACCCGTCGGCCCCTTGCCGCACGGGCGTGACGCCGCCCGTACCGACCCGAAGAGCACGAGCAAGTGGAGCACCGTGAAACGCCTGCGCCGGACGAACTGGCTGCCGATCGACCCGTACATCGTCCTGTTGCTGGGGACGGTGGGCATCGCGGCACTCCTCCCGGCCCGCGGCTCGGCCGCCCCTGTGGCCTCGGGCGCCTCGACCGCCGCGATCGCCCTGCTGTTCTTCCTCTACGGTGTCCGGTTGTCCACCCGTGAGGCGCTGGACGGCCTGAAGCACTGGCGGCTGCACGTCACGGTCCTGGCCTGCACCTTCGTGATCTTCCCGCTGCTCGGCATCGCCGCCGGCAGACTCGTCCCGGTGCTGCTGAACCAGCCGCTCTACCAGGGCCTGCTCTTTCTCACCCTGGTCCCGTCGACCATCCAGTCGTCGATCGCGTTCACCTCCATCGCCCGCGGCAACGTGCCCGCCGCGATCTGCGCCGGCTCCTTCTCCTCTCTGGTCGGCATCGTCCTCACTCCGCTGCTCGCGGCCGCGCTGCTCGGCAACAGCGGCGGCGGCTTCTCCGGGCACTCGCTGGTCACGATCGTGGTGCAGCTGCTCGTGCCGTTCGTCGCCGGGCAGCTCCTCAGGCCGTGGATCGGACGCTTCGTCGCCCGGCACAAGAAGATCCTCGGGCTGGTCGACCGCGGCTCGATCCTGCTCGTCGTCTACACCGCGTTCAGCGAGGGCATGGTGCGCGGCATCTGGCACCAGGTCAGCGCCGTACGGCTGGGCGGGCTGCTCGTCGTGGAGGCCCTGCTGCTGGCCGTGATGCTCGCCCTGACCTGGTACGGCACCCGGGCGCTGGGCTTCTCCCGCGAGGACCGCGTCGCCGTGCAGTTCGCGGGCTCGAAGAAGTCGCTGGCCTCCGGGCTGCCCATGGCGAGCGTCCTGTTCGGCGCCCATGCCTCGCTCGCCGTGCTGCCGCTGATGCTCTTCCACCAGATGCAGCTCATGGTGTGCGCGGTGATCGCCAAGCGCCGGGCGCGCGACGCCGAGGTGCGGCAGGAGACCGCCGGGCCGGCGCCGGCCGCGGCGTCACCGTCCGCGGTCGGTACGACGAACCGGCCTCGGTGACCTCAGCGGCACCGTGACGACTGCGGCACCGGCGCGGCCGTCGGATCGGGGCCCGGATCGGGCCGGTCCGTACCGGCCGCCGGGCTGCTCAGCCGTGGGCGGCCGACTCCGGCAGGGCGATCCGCTCCCCGCCCGCGTACACGTTCATGGAGCTGCCCCGCAGGAAGCCCACCAGCGTCAGCCCCGTCTCCGCGGCCAGGTCCACCGCCAGGGACGACGGGGCCGAGACGGCCGCCAGGACCGGGATGCCCGCCATGACGGCCTTCTGGGCCAGCTCGAAGGAGGCGCGGCCGGAGACCAGCAGGATCCTGCGGGACAGGGGCAGGTCGCCGCTCTGCAGGGCGCGGCCGATCAGCTTGTCGACCGCGTTGTGCCGGCCCACGTCCTCGCGTATGTCCAGCAGTTCGCCGTCCTCGGTGAACAGCGCCGCCGCGTGCAGCCCGCCGGTGCGGTCGAAGACGCGCTGGGCGGCCCGCAGCCGGTCGGGCAGGCTCGCCAGCAGCTCGGTTCCGATCCGCAGCGGGGGAGTGTCGGAGATCGGCCAGCGGGCCGTCGTACGGACCGCGTCCAGGCTCGCCTTGCCGCACAGGCCGCACGACGAGGTCGTGTACACGTTGCGCTCAAGGGTGATGTCGGGCAGGACGACATCCGGCGCGGTCTTCACGTCCACCACGTTGTACGTGTTCACTCCGTCCGTCGTCGCGCCCGCGCAGTACACGATGTTCAGCAGGTCGGACGCGGCGCCCAGGACGCCCTCGCTCACCAGGAAGCCGGCCGCCAGCGCGAAGTCGTCACCCGGGGTGCGCATGGTGATCGCCAGGGGTTTGCCGTTCAGCCGGATCTCCAGCGGCTCCTCGGCGACCAGCGTGTCGGGGCGGGACGAGACGGCTCCGTCCCGGATGCGGATCACCTTGCGTCGTTCCGTGACTCGTCCCATGCCCTGATCAGCCCCGGTTCTGTGCGCTCTTCGGCCGAAGCGGCCCCGATGATCTCATTGTCCTGCACGTGCGGCAGGGCATCGCGGCGGAGAACCGCTGCCGCCGGAGAACTGGATACTGTCGACGATGCATTGTCCACTGCCGCGCGCCGCTCCGGCAAGGTGCCTCCCGGCCTCTCGCGGTGAGGGGCGCCCCTCTGACCGAAGCCGACAAGAGGGGCCCGTCAATCCTGTGACTTCACCTGCCGCGTTACCCGCGAGTCACTGACCAGACTGGTGAATCCCGCTACCCACGGCCACGAGGGGAACCACCCATGAACGGCTCGCGCATCACCGCCGTCGGTCACTACCAACCCGCCAAGGTGCTCACCAACGAGGACCTGGAGGGCATCGTGGCGACCAGCGACGAGTGGATCAGGAGCCGGGTGGGCATCCGGACCCGGCACATCGCGGGGCCCGACGAGCCGGTCGACGAGCTCGCCGCGCACGCCGCCGCCAAGGCGCTCGCGGCGGCCGGGCTCACGCCCACCGACATCGACCTGGTGCTCGTCGCCACCTCCACGGCCACGGACCGCTCCCCGAACACCGCCGCCCGCGTCGCCGCCCGGCTCGGCGTCCCGGGGCCGGCCGCGATGGACGTCAACGTCGTGTGCGCGGGCTTCACCCACGCCCTGGCCACCGCCGACCACACCGTGCGCGCCGGGGCCGCGACCCGCGCCCTGGTCGTCGGCGCCGACAAGATGTCCGACGTGACCGACTGGACCGACCGCACGACCTGCGTGCTCGTCGGTGACGGGGCCGGGGCCGCCGTGGTCGAGGCCTGCCGGCCGGGCGAGGAGCCCGGGATCGGGCCGGTGCTGTGGGGCTCGGTGCCCGAGATGGGGCACGCGGTGCGGATCGAGGGCACGCCCCCGCGGTTCGCGCAGGAGGGGCAGAGCGTCTACCGGTGGGCCACCACCCAGCTGCCGCCGCTGGCCCAGCAGGCCTGCGAGCGGGCCGGGTTCGCGCCCGAGGAACTCGCCGCGGTCGTCCTGCACCAGGCCAACCTGCGCATCATCGAGCCGCTCGCCGCGAAGCTGGGGGCCGTCAACGCCGTGGTCGCCCGCGACGTCAGCGAGTCCGGCAACACCTCGGCCGCGAGCATCCCGCTGGCCCTGTCCAAGCTCGTCGAACGGGGCGAGGTGACCACCGGGGACCCGGTGCTGCTGTTCGGTTTCGGCGGCAACCTGTCCTACGCCGGGCAGGTCGTGCGCTGCCCGTGAGCGGCCGCCGGCGGATCCCGCGCGGTGCGTACGCGGGCGTCGCGTGCGTGTGTGTGACGCGCGCGACGTCCACTGATCGCGGCGACTGCGCATCGTAGACTGTAGACGAACGGCGATCGACGCTCCGTCCGAGTGTCAAGGACCCGGCCGTCCGCCTGCTGCGCACGCGCCCGGCCGAGGAGGGGACCGCGATGTTGTCGACAGGACTGCCGCAGGGGGCGGTGCCCAGGCTCGAGCGCCCCGGCCCGCTGCGCGAGCGCGTCTACGAAGCCCTGCTGGAACTCATCACCACCCGCGCCCTCCAGCCGGGCCAGCACCTTGTCGAGAGCGAGCTCGCCGGGCACCTCGGCGTCTCCCGGCAGCCGGTGCGCGAGGCGCTCCAGCGTCTGAACACAGAGGGATGGGTCGATCTGCGGCCCGCCCAGGGCGCCTTCGTGCACGAGCCGACGGAGGAGGAGGCCGACCAACTCCTCAGCGTGCGCATGCTCCTGGAGGCCGAGGCGGCCCGCCTCGCCGCCGCGAACGCGGACCGCGACGGCGTCGCCGCCCTGGAGGAGCTGGTGGCGCGGGGGTTCGAGGCCGTCGCCGCCGACGACGTGGAGACGGCCGTCGCCCTGAACGCCCGCTTCCACGCCAAGGTCGTGGAGCTGGCCGGCAACGCGGTGCTCGCCGAACTCGCCGTCCAGGTCGACCGGCGGGTGCGCTGGTACTACACCCCGGTGGCCCGGCAGCGCGGCCGCCAGTCCTGGATCGAGCACCGCGCGCTCATCGAGGCGATCGGCGAGCGCGACGAGCAGCGCGCCACCCGCCTGATGCGCGAGCACACGGAGTACACCCGCAGGTCGTACCACGGCCAGGCCAAACCCTGACCACACGTCAAGCTCGGCCCGCACGCCACGTGCTGATACGTGCCAAGTCCTGACCGCACACCACGTGCTGACCCCACGAAGACCGGCCCCCTGGCCTTCGCTCGGCGCCGCCAACTTTGTCCTGTCGGTGGGGAAAGTTGGCGGCAATCCCTGCGCAACTTCTTCCCAGTTCCGGCAGTCGCTGCTACGTTCCTCTCTCAAGCAAGCAGTCAAGTGGTCGAAATCCCGTGTGCGTAGGCCGAATTGAGGCGGGGAGGGGCACGTGAGACGTATGACGGCACGACCCGCCAACCCCCATCAGGCCCGGCTCCTGAAGCTGCTGCGCGACGGGGGACCCAGCTCCCGGGCACAGCTCGGCGACCGCGTCGAGCTGTCCCGCTCGAAGCTGGCCATGGAGGTCGACCGGCTCCTGGAGACGGGACTGGTCGTGGCCGACGGACTCGCCGCCTCACGCGGCGGCCGCCGCTCCCACAACGTCCGGCTCGCCCCCGAACTCCGCTTCCTCGGCGTCGACATCGGCGCGACCTCGGTCGACGTCGCCGTCACCAACGCCGAACTGGAGGTGCTGGGACACCTCAACCAGCCGCTGGACGTACGCGAGGGTCCCGTCGCGGTCTTCTCGCAAGTCCTCGCCATGGCCGCGAAGTTGCGGGTGTCGGGGCTCGCGGAGGGGTACGACGGCGCCGGCATCGGCGTCCCCGGCCCCGTCCGCTTCCCCCAGGGCGTCCCCGTGGCGCCCCCGATCATGCCGGGCTGGGACGGCTTCCCCGTGCGGGAGGCGCTCAGCCAGGAACTCGGCTGCCCGGTCATGGTCGACAACGACGTGAACCTCATGGCGATGGGGGAGCAGCACGCGGGCGTCGCCCGCTCCGTGGGCGACTTCCTCTGCGTCAAGATCGGCACCGGCATCGGCTGCGGCATCGTCGTCGACGGCGAGGTCCACCGCGGTACGACCGGCAGCGCGGGCGACATCGGGCACATCCAGGCCGTGCCGGACGGACGCCCCTGCGTCTGCGGCAACCGGGGCTGTCTGGAGGCCCACTTCAGCGGCGCCGCCCTGGCCCGTGACGCGCTGGAGGCGGCCCAGCAGGGCCGGTCGGCCGAGCTCGCGACCCGGCTGGAGGCGAACGGCGCCCTCACCGCCGTCGACGTGGCCGCCGCGGCCGCCGCGGGCGACGCCACCTCGCTCGGCCTGATCCGGCAGGGCGGCACCCGCACCGGCCAGGTCATCGCCGGACTCGTCTCCTTCTTCAACCCCGGCCTGGTGGTGATCGGCGGCGGGGTCACCGGCCTCGGCCACACCCTGCTCGCCGCGATCCGCACCCAGGTCTACCGCCAGTCACTGCCCCTGGCGACCGGCAACCTGCCCATCGTCCTGGGCGAGTTGGGGCCCGCCGCCGGAGTCATCGGCGCGGCCCGGCTCATCAGCGACCACCTGTTCTCGCCGGCCTGACCGGCGCGCACCACCCGCACCACCGGCACGTCCAGCACCACCGGTACGCCCCGCACCACCAGCACGCAGCACGGCACCACCACCGTTACGCCCGCGTACGTCAGCCCGCCCCGTGTACATCAGCCCCGCGTACGTCAGCCCTGCCCTGAGACCGGCCGTATCCGCCGAGGGGAACCACCATGGCTCCAGAACCACCCCTGCTCAGCATGTCCGGCATCACCAAGTCGTTCCCCGGAGTCCGTGCCCTGGACGGAGTCGACCTGGAGGTACAGGCCGGAGAGGTGCACTGCCTGCTCGGCCAGAACGGCGCCGGGAAGTCCACTCTCATCAAGGTTCTCGCCGGGGCGCACCAGCCCGACGACGGGCAGATCACCTGGCGGGGCGAGCCGATCACCCTGAGGTCCCCGATCGCCGCCATGAACCTGGGCATCGCCACCATCTACCAGGAACTCGACCTGGTGGCAGGCCTGTCCGTGGCCGAGAACGTCTTCCTCGGCCACGAACCCACCACCGCCGGCTTCGTCGTCCGGGGCCGCGAGGCCCGTTCCGCCACCGCCGCCCTCCTCAAGCGGCTCGGCCACCCCGAGATCGACACGGCCCGGCTCGCCGGCGAACTCTCCGCCGCCCAGCAGCAGGTCGTCTCCATGGCACGGGCCCTCTCCCACGACGTCCGGCTCATCGTGATGGACGAACCGTCCGCCGCCCTCGACCCGGACGAGGTCGACAACCTCTTCCGCATCGTCGGCGACCTCACCGCCGACGGTGTCGCCGTCGTCTACATCTCCCACCGCCTGGAGGAGATCCGCCGCATCGGCGACCGGGTCACCGTCCTCAAGGACGGCCGCGCCGTCGCCGGGGGCCTGCCCGCCGAGTCCACCCCGACCCGCGAGATCGTCTCCCTGATGACGGGCCGCAACGTCGAGTACGTCTTCCCGCCGCGTCCCGCGTTCTCCACCGAGCACGCCGCGCCCGTCCTCACCGTCGAAGGTCTCGCCCGCGACGGGGAGTTCGCCCCCCTCGACCTCGAACTGCGGCCCGGCGAGATCGTCGGCCTCGCCGGACTCGTCGGCTCCGGTCGCTCCGAGATCCTGGAGACCGTCTACGGCGCCCGCAAACCCAGCGCGGGCCGCGTCCTCGTCGACGGCACACCGCTGCGCCCCGGCAGCGTGCGCTCCGCCGTGCGCGCCGGACTCGGGCTCGCCCCCGAGGAACGCAAGGCCCAGGCCCTGCTGATGCTGGAGTCCGTCACCCGCAACGTCAGCGTCTCCACGCTGCCGCGCTTCGCCCGCGGCGGCTGGCTGGACCGGCGCGCGGAGCGGACCGCCGCCCGGCGGGCCACCCGCGAGCTCTCCCTGCGGCCCGACAACCCCGACGCCCCGGTGCGCACCCTCTCCGGCGGCAACCAGCAGAAGGCGGTCCTCGCCCGCTGGCTGCTGCGGGGCTGCCGCGTCCTGCTCCTCGACGAACCCACCCGGGGCGTCGACGTCGGCGCCCGCGCCGAGCTGTACGCGGTGGTGCGCCGCCTCGCCGACGAGGGCCTGGCCGTCCTCCTGGTCTCCAGCGAGGTGCCCGAGGTGCTCGGTCTCGCCGACCGCGTCCTGGTGCTCCGCGAAGGGCTCGTCGTCCACACGGCACCCGCCCGGGAACTGGACGAACACCGCGTACTCGACCTGGTGATGGAGGGAAGCCCCGTGTCCACACAGTCCGTGACCGAGGAAGGGAGCGCGACGTCATGACGCACCCCGCCACCCCGGCCCAGCAGGGCGGACCCGACGCCGGGCCGTCCCCCGCCGCCCCCGCGGACGCCGTCCCCGGCGGCGCCGGCCCGCTGCGCGTCCTGTGGGCACGCGCCGACCTGCGCACCCTGTCGTTGCTCGGCGTCCTCGCCGTCCTCGTCCTCATCGGCGGCCTCACCAAGCCCGACGAGTTCCTGGACACCCGCAACCTGCAACTGGTGCTCACCCAGTCGTCCATCATCGGCGTCGTCACCGTCGGGATGACCTTCGTCATCATGAGCGGTGGCATCGACCTGTCCGTCGGCGCGGTCGTCGCCCTCTCCTCCGTGTGGGCCACCACCGTCGCCACCCAGGAGTACGGCTTCGCGGGCGTCCTGTTCACCGCGATCCTCGTCGGCGTCGGCTGCGGGCTCGTCAACGGCGTCCTCATCGCGTACGGCGGCATGGTCCCGTTCATCGCGACGCTCGCCATGCTCGCCTCCGCGCGCGGACTCGCCCTGCAGATCACCGGCGGCAAGACGCAGATCGTCACCATCGACGGCATCCTGAAGCTCGGCGAACGCGACTCCTACGTCCTCGGCGTGCCGCCGCTGGTCCTCGTCTTCGCCGCCGTCACCGTCATCGGCTGGCTCGTGCTGAACCGCACCACGTTCGGGCGGCGCACCGTCGCCGTCGGCGGCAACGCGGAGGCGGCCCGCCTCGCGGGCATCGACGTCCGCCGCCAGCGCCTCTACCTCTACCTGCTGTCCGGCCTGTGCTGCGGCATCGCGGCCTTCCTGCTGATCGTCCTGGCCGGATCGGGCCAGAACACCAACGGCAACCTGTACGAACTCGACGCCATCGCCGCCGCGATCATCGGTGGGACCCTGCTGAGCGGCGGCCGGGGCACCATCGTCGGCTCCGTCCTCGGCGTCCTGATCTTCACCACGATCACCAACATCTTCGCCCTGAACAACCTCCAGAGCGACGTCCAGCAGATCGCCAAGGGCGCCATCATCGTCGCCGCCGTCCTCGTCCAGCGGCGCACCGCCTCCACCCCCTAGGCCCGGTTCCGAGTTCCCCGCGGACGACGGTGGACTCGGAACAGGCCCCAGCCCAGCCGAGCCGCCCGCTCCGTACGGCCCTCAACGGAAAGGCCATCGCCATGCCCCAGACACCGAGCCGCAGAGGTCTGCTCTTCGGTGGCGCCGCCGTCGGCGCCACCGCCTTCCTCGCCGCCTGCACCAGCAACGACACCAAGGACGACAAGCCCGCGGCGAACGGCAAGCCCGCCGCCGACAACACGCCCGGCAAGGCGGTCACCATCGGCTTCGCCGGCCCCCAGGCCGACCACGGCTGGCTCAACGCGATCAACGAGAACGCCAAGAGCCGCGCCAAGACGTACTCCGACGTCACCCTGGAGATCACCGAGGGCTCCAACGACACCGCCGCGCAGATCGGGCAGATCGAGACCCTGATCAACAAGAAGGTCGACGTCCTGGTGATCCTGCCGGCGGACGGCAAGGCCCTCACCCAGGTCGGCCTGAAGGCGATGCGCGCGGGCATCCCCGTCGTCAACCTCGACCGGGTCTTCAACTCCCCGCAGGCGTACCGCTGCTGGATCGGCGGCGACAACTACGGCATGGGCTTCAACGCCGGGCAGTACATCGGCGAGCAACTCAAGGACAAGCAGAGCGCCAAGGTCGTCGAACTCGCCGGCCTCGACAACCTGGAGCTGACCAAGCAGCGCACCCAGGGCTTCGACGACGCGCTGAAGAACTACCCCAACATCACCAAGGTGGCCCGCCAGGCGGCCGAGTTCACCGTCGAGTCCGGCCAGGCGAAGATGGCCCAGCTCCTCCAGGCACAGAAGCACATCGACGCGCTGTGGAACCACGACGACGACCAGGGCGTCGGCGCGCTGCGCGCCATCGAGCAGGCCGGGCGCGACGAGTTCCTGATGGTCGGCGGCGCCGGCGCGCTCTCCGCGTTCGAACAGATCAAGCAGGACAAGGGCGTCCTGAAGGCCACCGTGCTGTACCCGCCGACGATGGCCGCGTCCGCGATCGACCTGGCCCGCGCACTGGGCCAGGGCAAGGGCGTTTCCGGTATGGCGGAGTTCGAGATCCCGGCGTCCATCACGTTGTTCTCGGCCGTGGTCGACAAGACCAACGTGGACCAGTACATGCCCACCGGCTTCAAGTAATGGGCGCTGCCAACCCCCCACATCACGGTCACGGCGTCGGGAACGCCGCTGCGAACGTTCACGAGAAGGAGTTATCGGTATGGGCCTGAAGGGACAGTCGGAGCAGGCCGAGAGCGAGCCCGCGGCCGGGAAGCCTCCGCTGCGTGTCGGCATGGTCGGATACGCCTTCATGGGCGCCGCCCACTCCCAGGGATGGCGCACCGTGGGCCGCGTCTTCGACCTGCCGCACCGGCCCGTACTGGCCGCCGTCGCCGGACGTGACGGGGCGGCCGTGCGGGGCGCGGCCGCCCGGCTCGGCTGGGCCGACGCGGAGACCGACTGGCGCGATCTGATCGCCCGCGACGACGTCGACCTCGTCGACATCTGCACCCCGGGCGACAGCCACGCGGAGATCGCCGTGGCCGCCCTGGAGGCCGGCAAGCACGTGCTGTGCGAGAAGCCCCTCGCCAACTCGGTCGAGGAGGCGCGGGCGATGACCGAGGCGGCCGAGCGGGCCCGGGCCCGCGGCCAGGTCGCCATGGTCGGCTTCAACTACCGGCGGCTGCCCGCGACCGTGCTGGCCCGCCGCATGGTCGCCGAGGGCCGCCTCGGCACCCTGCGGCACGTACGGGTCAGCTACCTCCAGGACTGGCTCGTCGACCCGGAGTTCCCGCTGACCTGGCGGCTGCGCAAGGACGCGGCGGGCTCCGGCGCGCTCGGCGACCTGGGCGCCCACATCGTCGACCTCGCCCAGTACCTCGCGGGCGAGCCGATCACCGGGGTGTCCGCGGTCACCGAGACCTTCGTCCGGGAGCGCCCGCTGCCGGCTGGGGCGGCCGCCGGGCTCAGCGGTGTCGGCGGCAGTGGCCGGGGAGAGGTCACCGTCGACGACGCGGCCCTGTTCACCGCCCGGTTCGGCTCGGGCGCGCTCGCCTCCTTCGAGGCGACCCGGTTCGCCTCCGGCCGCAAGAACGCGCTGCACATCGAGCTCAACGGCTCGCGCGGCTCGCTCGCCTTCGACCTGGAACGGCTCAACGAGCTCTCGTACCACGACCACACCGAACCCGCGGTCAGCGCCGGTTTCCGCCGGATCCTCGTCACCGAACCCGACCACCCCTACCTCGCGGCCTGGTGGCCGCCGGGCCACGGCCTCGGCTACGAGCACAGCTTCGTCCACCAGGCCCGCGACCTGGTGCTCGCGATCGCCGCGGGCACCGCGCCCGAACCGTCCTTCGCCGACGGGCTCCAGGTCCAGCGCGTCCTGGCCGCCGTCGAGGAGAGCGCCGCCAAGAATTCCCTCTACACGCCCGTCCCGGTCTAGGGAGGCCCGGTCATGTCACGCTCGTTCACCCTGTTCACCGGTCAGTGGGCCGACCTCCCCCTGGAGGAAGTCTGCCGACTGGCCCGCGACTTCGGCTACGACGGACTCGAACTGGCCTGCTGGGGAGATCACTTCGAAGTCGACAAGGCGCTGGCCGACCCCGCCTACCTCGACGGGCGGCGTGCGCTGCTCGACAAGTACGGCCTCAAGTGCTGGGCCATCTCCAACCACCTGGTGGGTCAGGGGGTCTGCGACCACCCGATCGACGAGCGCCACCAGGGCATCCTGCCGGCCAGGATCTGGGGCGACGGGGAGCCCGAGGGCGTACGGCGGCGGGCCGCCGCCGAGCTCAAGGACACGGCGCGGGCGGCGGCCGCCTTCGGCGTCGACACCGTCATCGGCTTCACCGGATCCTCGATCTGGCACCTCGTCGCCATGTTCCCGCCGGTGCCGCCGGGCATGATCGAACGCGGCTACGAGGACTTCGCCGAGCGCTGGAACCCGATCCTCGACGTGTTCGACGCCGAGGGCGTCCGCTTCGCGCACGAGGTGCACCCCGGCGAGATCGCGTACGACTACTGGACCACCCGTCGGGCCCTGGACGCGGTCGACAACCGGCCCGCGTTCGGGCTGAACTTCGACCCGAGCCACTTCGTGTGGCAGGACCTCGACCCGGTCGGCTTCCTGTACGACTTCCGCGACCGGATCTACCACGTGGACTGCAAGGAGGCCCGCAAGCGCCTCGACGGGCGCAACGGCCGCCTCGGCTCCCACCTGCCGTGGGGCGACCCCCGGCGCGGCTGGGACTTCGTCTCCGCCGGACACGGTGACGTCCCGTGGGAGGACGTCTTCCGCATGCTGCGGTCCATCGACTACACCGGCCCCGTGTCGGTGGAGTGGGAGGACGCCGGCATGGACCGGCTCCAGGGCGCCCCCGAAGCGCTGCGCCGGCTCAAGGAGTTCGACTTCGACCCGCCGAGCGCGTCGTTCGACGCCGCCTTCGGCCAGTAGCTCCGCCGGTTGGCTCCGCCGGTTCGGCGGGGGGCGCGGAGCGCCGCCCGTCGGTTCGGCCTGCCCGAGAACCGCTTTGTCCTGACGCTGGAAAAAGGCCAACTTCTCTTCTGTACAAGGACTACCCGACTCCGACAAAGCCAGCTACGGTCCCGGAGTTGTACAGGTCACGCACATCTCCGGAGTGACGGCGCACCCCGGCGCACAGCATCTGCCCCGTACGACCCCCACCCTCCCGGAGGGATCTTCGTGCACAGGAAACGTCCCAGATTCCACAAGGCACTCGCACTCCTCACCGGTTCGCTCCTCGCGGGTACCTCACTCGCGCTCGCCGCGCCGCCGGCGAGCGCGAGTGACCCCGACACCACCAGACCGGCCGCCGCGGCCGCCGAGGACTTCCAGCAGGTCACCCTCGCCAAGGGCGTCGCCGAGGTCGGCGAACCGATGTCGCTGGCCGTCCTTCCGGACCGCAGCGTCCTGCACACCTCCCGCGACGGCACCCTGCGCCTGACCGACGCGCAGGGCAACACGTCCGTCGCGGGCAGGCTGGCCGTCTACGACCACGACGAGGAGGGGCTCCAGGGCATCGGGATCGACCCCGACTTCGCCGAGAACCGCTTCGTCTACCTCTACTACGCGCCGCCCCTGAACACCCCGCCCGGCGACGCCCCCGAGAACGGCACCGCCGCCGACTTCGCGCCCTTCGACGGCGTCAACCGGCTCTCCCGGTTCGTCCTGGACGAAAACGGCACCCTGGACCTGGCCAGCGAGAAGAACGTCCTCGAGGTCAAGACCTCCCGCGGCATGTGCTGCCACGTCGGCGGCGACATCGACTTCGACAAGGACGGCAACCTCTACCTGTCGACCGGTGACGACTCCAACCCGTTCTCCTCCGACGGCTACGCGCCCATCGACGAGCGGCCCGACCGCAACCCGGCCTTCGACGCCCAGCGCTCCGCGGGCAACACCAACGACCTGCGCGGCAAGATCCTGCGGATCAAGGTCAATCCGGACGGCTCCTACGACATCCCCGAGGGCAACCTCTTCGCCCCGGACACCCCGAAGACCCGTCCCGAGATCTACGCGATGGGCCTGCGCAACCCGTTCCGGTTCAGCATCGACAAGCCCACCGGCACCCTCTACGTCGGCGAGTACGGGCCGGACGCCGGCGCCGCCAACCCGAACCGCGGCCCCGCCGGCATGGTCGAGTTCAACCGCGTGACCAAGCCCGGCAACTTCGGCTGGCCCTACTGCGTCGGCCAGAACCAGGCGTACGTCAAGTACGACTTCGCCACCCAGAAGTCCGGTGACGCCTTCGACTGCGCGGCGCCGAAGAACACCTCCCCGAACAACACCGGCCTGGTCGACCTCCCGCCGGCCCAGCCGGCCTGGATCGACTACGACGGCGCCTCCATCCCCGAGTTCGGCGACGGCTCCGAGTCCCCGATGGGCGGCCCGGTCTACCGCTACGACGCCGACCTGAACTCCCCCGCCAAGTTCCCCGAGGCCTACGACGGGAACTTCTTCGCCGGTGAGTTCGGCCGCCAGTGGATCAAGCGGATCGAGCAGGACGAGGACGGCACCGTCCAGTCCATCAACCCCTTCCCCTGGTCCGGCACCCAGGTGATGGACATGGCCTTCGGCCCGGACGGCGCCCTGTACGTCCTGGACTACGGCCTGTCCTGGTTCGGCGGCGACGAGAACTCCGCGCTGTACCGCATCGAGAACGTCACCAACGGCCACGCGCCGACCGTGACCGCCACGTCGGACCGGACGTCGGGCAAGGCGCCCCTGAAGGTGTCCTTCTCCGCGACCGGCAAGGACGCCGACGGCGACGCGCTCACCTACGCCTGGGACTTCGGCGACGGCACCACCGGCACCGGCGAGTCGCCCCAGCACACCTACCGCACCAACGGCACGTACACGGCCACCGTCACCGTGACGGACCCGACGGGCTACACCGCCACCGCCAACGTCCACGTGGTCGTCGGCAACACCGCGCCCACCGTCACCTTCCAGACCCCGGCCGACGGCACGCTGTTCGAGTTCGGTGACACCATCCCGTTCAAGGTGAGGGTCACCGACGCCGAGGACAAGAAGATCGACTGCTCCAAGGTCACCGTCCGCTACATCCTCGGCCACGACAACCACGGCCACCCGATCACCTCGGCCAAGGGTTGCGAGGGCACCATCACCGCGCCCGCCGACACCGAGCACGACCCCAACGCCAACATCTTCGGCGTCCTCGACGCCGAGTACACCGACAACGGCGGCGGCGGTCAGGAAGCGCTGACCACGCACGACCAGGTCGTGCTCCAGCCTCGCCACCGGCAGGCCGAGCACTTCAGTGCCCAGAGCGGCATCCGCACCTACGACAAGGCCGAGGCGAACGGCGGGAAGACCGTCGGCGACATCGACAACGGTGACTGGATCTCGTTCAAGCCGTACAACCTCAGCGGCGCCCAGACGCTCACCGCCCGGGTCTCCTCCGGCGGCGCCGGCGGGTACCTGGAGGTCCGCACCGGGGGCCCGAACGGCACCCTGCACGGGTCCGGGGTCGTCCCGGTGACCGGCAGCTGGGAGACCTTCCAGGACATCGACATCCCGCTCAGCAAGCTGCCGAAGAAGACCACCGAGCTGTACCTGGTCTTCAAGGGCGGCGACGGAGCGCTCTTCGACCTCGACGACTTCGTGATCTCCGACAAGAAGCCCGCGAAGAACGACAAGCGCATCCTCGTCTTCTCCAAGACGGCCGGCTTCCGGCACGACTCCATCGAAACCGGGGTCCAGACCCTGAAGGACCTCGGCAAGCAGAGCGGCATCACCGTCGACGCCACCGAGGAGTCCCAGCAGTTCACCACCGCCAACCTCGCCCGCTACGACGCCGTCGTCTTCCTCTCCACCACCGGCGACGTCCTCAACGCCGACCAGCAGCAGGCGTTCGAGAAGTACATCGTCGGCGGCGGCGGTTACATGGGCATCCACGCGGCCGCCGACACCGAGTACGACTGGCCGTTCTACGGCGGCCTGGTCGGCGCGTACTTCGACTCGCACCCGCAGATCCAGCAGGCCACCGTCCAGGTCCCCGAGCACGACCACCCGGCCACCAAGGGCCTCGACGACGCGTGGGACCGCACGGACGAGTGGTACAACTACCGCTCCAACCCGCGTGACCACGCCCGTGTCCTGGCCACCCTGGACGAGAGCAGCTACGAGGGCGGCACGATGAACGGCGACCACCCGATCGCCTGGTGCCAGTCCTACCAGGGCGGACGCTCCTTCTACACCGGCCTCGGCCACACCAAGGAGTCCTACGCCGAGGACGGCTTCCGCAGTCACCTGCTCGGTGGGCTGAAGTACACCACCGGCCAGGAGAAGGCGGACTGCAAGCCGCGTACCGCCTGAACCAAGGAACAGCCGCCCGTCAAGGGCGCCTGAAACGGCGGCGGGCGGGAGACGCCGGACTCCCGCCCGCCGTCCCCGCCCCACCCGCCCCACCCCGCCGACCGGGGGTGGAACGGGCCCGGCCCGGTCCGGTTCCGATCTCGGTTCCGGATCTCGGTCCGGTCCGGTCCGCATCCCGGTTCTGGGCCCAGGCCCAGGGCCGGGCCCAGGTCCGGATCTGGGTTCCGGTCCGGGACCGGGTCCCGATCTCGGTCTCGGATGGGTCCAGGTTCCGGTCCGGGTCCGGGTCCGGGTCTTGGGTTCGGCTTCGGGTTCGGGTTCGGCTCTGACCGAGGCCTTGCCCGGCCGGAAACCCGGCGCCGGTACCCGCACGGTCCCGGACCGGGTACCCGTTCCGGACCTGGCCCCGGTCGGACCACACTCCCGGATCTCGGTCCGGCGCTCGGTTCGGATCCCGGCTCCGGGTCCCGGCGTTGGCTCCGGTCCCGAGCCCGGTCCCGAGCCCGGTCCCGAGCCCGGTCCCGAGCCCGGTCCCGAGCCCGAGCCCGAGCCCGAGCCCGAGCCCGAGTTCGGTCCCGAGCCCGGTCCCGGTCCCGGTCCCGAGCCCGAGCCCGGGCCAGGTCCCGGCTCGGGGCGAGACGTCGCCCGGCCGGGAAGCCGGCTCCGGGCCCGACCTCGGCGCCGGCGGCACCCCGGAGACCGTCCGGCGTCCGAGCACCCGTCCGGCTTTCGGTTCGCGTACGACAAGGAGGCTGCCCATGTCCGCCGAACCTTCCGCTTCCCCCTCCCGCACCGGCGTCTGGCTGATCGGCGCGCGAGGCTCCGTCGCCACCACCGCCATCACCGGATGCGCCGCCGTGGCCGCCGGACTGCATCCCACCGCCGGCCTCGTCACCGAGACAGAGCCCTTCGCCGCGAGCGGCCTGCCGGCTCTGCCCTCCCTCGTCTTCGGCGGGCACGACACCGTGGACTGCCCGCTGCCCAAACGCGCCGAGACCCTCGCCGCCGGCGGCGTCCTGCCGCACGGCCTGCCCTCCGCCGTCCGCAGTGAACTGGCCGCCGCCGACGAGGAGATCAGACCCGGCGGTCCGCTGCCCGGCGACACCCGGAGCGAGGACGCCCTCATCGACGCCCTCGCCGACGACATCCGCGACTTCACCCACCGCCACCGCCTCGCCCGCACCGTCGTCGTCAACGTCGCCTCCACCGAACCCGCCCCCGAGGGCACCACCCTGCCCGCCAGCTCGCTCTACGCGGCGGCGGCCCTGCGCGCGGGCTGTCCGTACGTCAACTTCACCCCGTCGACCGGACTGCACCACCCCGCGCTCGCCGCCGAGGCGGAGGCCGCCGCCCTGCCCTACGCGGGCCGCGACGGCAAGACCGGGCAGACCCTGCTGCGGTCCGTGCTCGGCCCGATGTTCACGCAGCGGGCGCTGCGCGTGCTGGCCTGGTCCGGAACGAACCTCCTCGGCGGCGGGGACGGCGCCGCCCTCGCCGACCCCGCCGCCGCCGCGGCGAAGAACTCCGGCAAGGAACGGGTCCTCGCGGACACCCTGGGCACGGTCCCCCAAGGAGAGGTGCACATCGACGACGTGCCCGCGCTCGGCGACTGGAAGACCGCCTGGGACCACATCGCCTTCGACGGCTTCCTCGGCTCCCGGATGACCCTCCAGACGACCTGGCAGGGCTGTGACTCGGCGCTCGCCGCGCCCCTGGTCCTCGACCTGGCCCGGCTGCTGGCCCGCGCCCACGCACGCGGACTGACCGGGCCACGCCCCGAACTCGGCTTCTACTTCAAGGACCCCGACCCGGGCGCCCCCGCCGCGCTGGGGGAGCAGTACGCGGCGCTCCTGGACTTCGGCCGACGGCTGGGGGACCGGCGGTGACCCGCCACGGTCTGGTGGCCGTCGCCCTGGCGGTGACCGTCGCCGCCGTCGTCGGAGCGCGCGGGGCCTCGGCCCGCGGCCGCCGCCCACGCCACGACGTCCGAGCTCCGGACCCGGCCGGCCCGGCGGGGGAGAGCGCCACAGCCACCCCCACGGCCTCCGCCGAACGAACGGTGCCGGCCACCGATCCCGCCGGACGACGACCGGAGGCGTCCGGCGCGGCGCGGCGGGCTTCCCGCCCGGCGCCGGTGGACGGCGATCCCGTCGCACCCTCCCTGGGCGTCGGCACCCCCGCCGACTGGGTCGAACTGCTGCGGCTGCCCGCCCTGTTCACCGTCCCCGGTGACGCTCTCGCCGGGGCCGCGGCGGCCGGGCGGGGCGGCCCCGGGGCCCGTACGCTCCTCGCCATCGGCTCGTCCCTGTGCCTCTACCAGGCGGGCATGGCGCTCAACGACTGGGC
Source organism: Streptomyces cyslabdanicus (assembly GCF_052663305.1). Lineage (NCBI taxonomy): Bacteria > Bacillati > Actinomycetota > Actinomycetes > Kitasatosporales > Streptomycetaceae > Streptomyces > Streptomyces cyslabdanicus. The sequence goes on along the minus strand of NZ_JBQRUW010000041.1, from coordinate 126,006 downwards.
GGACCGCGCCGAGGACGCCGTGGAGCGCCCGCACCGGCCGCTCCCGTCCGGGCGGATCGCCCCCGGCGCCGCGCTCGCCGCGGCCGGCGCGCTCACCGCCCTGGGCCTCGCGCTCGCCGCGCGCGCCGGCCGGCCCGCGCTCACTGTCGCCGTACCGCTCGCCGCCACGGTCTGGGCGTACGACCTCGGGCTGAAGCGGACCTGGGCGGGACCGCCGGCGATGGCGGCGGCCCGGAGCCTCGACCTCGTGCTCGGCGCCGCCGCGAGCGGCGGCCGGGTCCGCGCGGCCGTACCGTCCGCCGCGGCCCTCGGCGCCCACACCCTTGCCGTCACCGCCGTCTCCCGCCGCGAGACCCAGGGCGGCTCCACCGCCGTACCGCTCGCGGCCCTCGCCGCCACCGCCTGCGTCGCGTACGCGCTGACCCCGCCCGCCGTGGCCCTCCGGCTCCCGGCGGACCGAGGCGGAGCAGCCCCCCTCGGTCCGCCGGGCCTCCCCCCGGCACCGGGCGGCGCGCTCCGCGCGGCCCTCGCCCTCGGCTACGCCGCCACCGCCGCCCGCCCCCTCGCCCACGCCGTCCTCAACCCCTCACCGCAGCTCACCCAGCGGGCCGTCGGCGGCGGCATCCGCGCCATGATCCCGCTCCAGGCCGCACTGTCCGCCCGCGCGGGCGCACCGGTCACCGCCCTGTGCACGGCCGCCCTGGCCCCCCTGGCCCGAAGGTTCGCGAGGAAGGTGAGCGTGACATGAGCCCCGATCCCGCCGCGGCCCCACGCTTCGGCTACGGCACCAACGGCCTCGCGGACCTGCGCCTCGACGACGCCCTCGGCCTGCTCGCCGACCTCGGCTACGACGGCGTCGGACTGACCCTCGACCACATGCACCTCGACCCGCTCGCCGCCGACCTGGCGGCCCGCACCCGCCGGGTCGCGCACCGCCTTGACGCGCTCGGTCTGGGGGTGACGGTGGAGACGGGCGCCCGCTATGTGCTCGACCCGCGTCGCAAGCACGGCCCCTCCCTCCTGGACGCCGACCCGGAGGACCGTGCCCGGCGCGTGGACCTGCTGCTGCGTGCCGTACGGGTGGCCGCCGACCTCGGCGCCCACGCCGTGCACTGCTTCAGCGGCATCACCCCGCCCGGCACCGACCGGGACACGGCGTGGAAGCGGCTCGCCGAGTCCCTGGACCCCGTGCTGCAGGCAGCCACCGCCGCCGGCCTACCCCTCGCCGTGGAACCCGAACCCGGTCACCTCCTCGCCACCCTCGCCGACTTCCACCAGCTGCGCCGCACCCTCGGCGACCCGGAGAACCTGGGCCTCACCCTCGACATCGGCCACTGCCAGTGCCTCGAACCCCTCCCTCCGGCCGAGTGCGTCCGCGCCGCCGCGCCCTGGCTGCGGCACGTCCAGATCGAGGACATGCGCCGCGGCGTGCACGAACACCTCCCCTTCGGGGAGGGCGACATCGACTTCCCGCCCGTCCTCGCGGCCCTGGCCACCACCGGCTACGAGGGCCTGACCGTCGTGGAACTGCCCCGGCACTCCCACGCAGGCCCGCACCACGCCGAGCTCTCCCTGCCCTTCCTCCGCCGAGCGGCCACCACCGCCACGCCCACGGACGAGCCCCGGGCCCCCGTCCCTTTGGCCGCCGTCCCCTCCGCCTCCGTGCCCGCAACCCCCGTCTCCTCGGCCCCCGTCCCCGCAGCCCCCGTCCCCCCGGCCCCCGTCTCCTCCGCCTCCGCGCTGGACGCCTCCGAGCATCCGGTCACCCCAGAAGGGAGCACCCGATGACCCACCCGCACGGCACCGGCACCGCGGGCACCCCCACGGCCGGCACCGCCCCCACCCCCACGCCCACGGACGAACTGCGCGCCCGCATGGAGACCGGTCTCACCCCGGCCGCACGAGCCTGGCTCGACCAGGCGCTCGACGAGGCCGCCGCCCGCCCCGGAACCCACGGGCCGATCTCCGGGTGGGAACTGCGTCTGGCCGAGGCCGGCCGCCGCTGCGGCCCGGCCCACGCCGACGCCGCCCGCGTCCTCATCCTGCACGCCGCCCGGGCCGACCTCGGCGCCCTCACCCGGGCCTACCGCCAGGGCACCGCCGACGAACGCCGCGCCGTCCTGCACGCCCTGCCCCACCTCGTGCCGGGACCCGACGCCCTCTCGCTGGTCGACGACGCGCTGCGCACCAACGACACCCGGCTGCTCGCCGCCGCCGTGGGCCCGTACGCCGCCCGGCACCTGGCACCCCACGCATGGCGGCACGCCGTACTGAAGTGCCTGTTCACGGGTGTGCCCGTGGACAGCGTCGCGGACCTGGGCCGCCGCGCCCGAGGCGACGCCGAACTCGCCCGCATGCTCGGCGACTACGCCGCCGAACGCGCCGCCGCCGGCCGGCAGGTCCCCGAGGACCTGCACCGCGCCCTGGCCCTGACCGAGCCCGACACCGCGCCGCACGGCCCGGTCGACCCCCACGGCAAGGAGTCCTGATGCGCATCTTCGATCCCCACATCCACATGACGTCCAGGACCACCGACGACTACGAGGCCATGCACGCCGCCGGCGTCCGCGCCGTCGTGGAACCGGCCTTCTGGCTCGGCCAGCCCCGCACCTCGGCCGCCTCCTTCCTCGACTACTTCGACTCCCTGATCGGCTGGGAACCCTTCCGTGCCGCCCAGTACGGCGTCGCCCACCACTGCGCCATCGCCCTGAACCCCAAGGAGGCCAACGACCCGCGCTGCCTGCCCGTCCTCGACGAACTGCCCCGCTACCTCGTCAAGGACCAGGTCGTCGCCGTCGGCGAGATCGGCTACGACTCGATGACACCGGAGGAGGACACCGCACTCTCCGCCCAGTTGCAGCTCGCCGCCGACCACGGGCTGCCCGCCCTCGTCCACACCCCGCACCGCGACAAGCTCGCCGGGCTGCGCCGCACCCTCGACGTCGTGGCGGAGTCGGCGCTGCCCCTGGACCGCGTCCTGGTCGACCACCTCAACGAGACCACCGTCAAGGAGGCCAAGGACAGCGGCTGCTGGCTCGGCTTCTCCGTCTACCCCGACACCAAGATGGACGAGGAGCGGATGGTCGCGATCCTGCGCGCCCACGGCCCCGAACGGGTCCTCGTCAACTCCGCCGCGGACTGGGGCAGAAGCGACCCCCTCAAGACCCGCAAGGTGGGCGACCTCATGCGCGCCGAGGGCTTCACCGAGGACGAGGTGGACCGCGTGCTGTGGCGCAACCCGGTCGAGTTCTACGGCCTCAGCGGCCGGCTGAGCCTCGACGTCGCCGCGACCGGCGCCACCCACGAGGGCAACAGCATCCTGCGCGGCGGGGAGTGATCGATGCGCTTCCGGCACCCCGACGGCTCCACCGTCCACCTCGCCTACTGCACCAACGTCCACCCCGCCGAGACCCTCGACGGCGTCGTGGCCCAACTGCGCGACCACTGCGAGCCCGTCCGCCGCCGCCTGGGCCGCGACCGCCTCGGCATCGGCCTGTGGCTCGCCCGGGACGCCGCCCGCACCCTCGACACCGACCCGTCCGCGCTGCGCGCCCTGCGCGCCGAACTCGACCGGCACGGCCTCGAGGTGGTCACCCTCAACGGCTTCCCCTACCAGGGCTTCGGCGCCCAGGAGGTCAAGTACCGCGTCTACAAGCCGGACTGGGCCGACGCGGAACGCCTCGAGCACACCACCGCCCTCGCCCGCATCCTCGCCGGACTCCTCCCGGACGACGTCCGCGAGGGCAGCGTCTCCACCCTGCCCCTGGCCTGGCGCACCGCCTACGACGACACCCGCGCCGAGCAGGCCCGCGCCGCCCTGCGCACCCTCGCCGAACGCCTCGACGCCCTCCAGGAGCTGACCGGCCGTTCCATCCGGGTGGGCCTGGAACCCGAACCCGGCTGCGTCGTCGAGACCACGCACGACGCCATCGCCCCGCTCACCGCTATCGCCCACGACCGCATCGGCATCTGCGTCGACACCTGCCACCTCGCCACCTCCTTCGAGGACCCGCACACCGCCCTGGACGCCCTCACCGCCGCCGGCGTCCCCCTCGTCAAGTCCCAGCTGTCCGCCGCCCTGCACGCCGAACAGCCCCACCTGCCCGACGTCCGCGAGGCCCTCGCCGCCTTCGACGAACCGCGCTTCCTGCACCAGACCCGCACGCTCACCGCCGCGGGCCTGCGCGGCACCGACGACCTCGGGGCGGCCCTCGGCGGCGACGCCCTGCCCGACGCCGCACCCTGGCGCGCCCACTTCCACGTCCCGCTGCACGCCGCCCCCGCCGCACCCCTCACCTCCACCCTCCCGGTCCTCAAGACCGCCCTGACCCGGCTCGTCGGCGGCCCGCGGCCGCTCACCCGCCACCTGGAGGTCGAGACCTACACCTGGCAGGCGCTCCCGCCCGAGCTGCGCCCCCGCGACCGCGGCCGGCTCGCCGACGGCATCGCCGCCGAACTCGCCCTCACCCGCGACCTGCTGACCGACCTCGGCCTGAAGGAACTGCCATGACGCCGCCCCAGGGACGACCGACCCCCCTGCTCGTCCTGGACGTCGTCGGTCTCACCCCGCGCGTCCTCGACCACATGCCCCACCTCAAGGCCCTCGCCCAGTCGGGCTCCCGCGCCGCGCTCGGCACCGTCCTGCCCGCCGTCACCTGCGCCGCCCAGTCCACCTTCCTCACCGGCACCATGCCCTCCGAACACGGCATCGTCGGCAACGGCTGGTACTTCCGCGAACTCGGCGACGTCCTGCTGTGGCGGCAGCACAACGGCCTCGTCGCCGGCGACAAGCTGTGGGACGCCGCCCGTCGCGCCCACCCCGGCTACACGGTCGCCAACATCTGCTGGTGGTACGCCATGGGCGCCGACACCGACATCACCGTCACCCCACGGCCCGTCTACTACGCCGACGGCCGCAAGGAACCCGACTGCTACACCCGCCCCCCGGCCCTGCACGACGAACTCACCGAGAAACTCGGCACGTTCCCCCTCTTCCACTTCTGGGGCCCCGGCGCCGACCTCGTCTCCAGCCAGTGGATCATCGACGCCACCCGCCACGTCCTGCGCACCCGCCGCCCCGACCTGACACTCTGCTACCTGCCCCACCTCGACTACGACCTGCAACGCCACGGCCCCGACGACCCGCGCTCCCTGCAAGCGGCGGCCGACCTGGACGCGGCCATGGCCCCGCTCCTGGACGACGCCCGCGCCGAGGGCCGTACCGTCGTTGTGCTGTCCGAGTACGGCATCACCCGCGCCGACCGGCCCGTCGACATCAACCGCGCCCTGCGCCGGGCCGGCCTGCTCGAAGTGCACACCCAGGACGGCATGGAGTACCTCGACCCGATGGCCTCGCGCGCCTTCGCCGTCGCCGACCACCAGATCGCCCACGTCTACGTGCGCCGCCCCGAGGACATGGACGCGACCAGGGCCGCCCTGGACGGACTGCCCGGCATCGAGAGACTCCTCGACGACGAGGGCAAGAAGGCCCATCACCTCGACCACCCGCGCTCCGGCGAACTCGTCGCCGTCGCCGAGCCGGACGCCTGGTTCACGTACTACTACTGGCTCGACGACGAGCGCGCGCCCGACTTCGCGCAGCTCGTCGAGATCCACCGCAAACCCGGTTACGACCCGGTCGAGCTCTTCATGGACCCGCACGACCCCTATGTGAAGGTCAGGGCGGCGACCGCGGTGGCCCGCAAGAAACTCGGCCTGCGCTACCGCATGGCGGTCGTACCCCTCGACGCCTCACCCATCCGCGGCAGCCACGGCCGCCTGCCCGCGAGCGACGACGACGGTCCGCTCCTCCTGTGCTCCACCCCCCGCGCCGTCGGCGACCGCATCGCGGCCACCGACGTGAAGTCCCTCCTGCTCCACCTCGCCGGTCTCGGCCACGCAGACCCCAAGTCCGAAGAGAGGCACCCGTGAACGACATCCAAGCGACCGACCACGGCACCGACGAACAGCTGCGCCGCAGCCTGGGCATCGGCCGCCGCAGCTTCCTCAGCACCTGCACCGCCGTCGCGGCCGGGGCGATCGCCGCTCCTGTCCTCGGCGCGGCCCCCGTGCAGGCGGCGCCCCCCGCCGAGTCGAACGGCAAGGCCAAGGGCCACCTGCTCGTCCCCGAGGACAAGCGCGGCATCATCCTCTACACGGTGCGCGACGCCACCGGCCGCGACCCGCTCTCGACCAGCCTGCCCTCCGGCTTCCGGGCCGTGTTCGAGCAACTGGCCCGCTTCGGCTACCGGCAGGTCGAGTTCGCGGGCTACGGTCAGCACCCCAACGCACCCGGCGGCGCCGACCTGGAGACCGTCGAGGGCGCCCGGCTGCTGCGCCGCTGGCTGGACGAGTACGGGCTGCGGGCGCAGGGCAACCACGGCTTCATCCCGGGCTCCTGGCCGCTGACCACCAGCGACCTGGACACCTTCAAGAAGCACCTGGAGATCGCCAACATCCTCGGCATGCAGCACATGGGGACCGGCAACGACCCCACCGGCAGCGACTACAAGGCCGACTGGGACGTCGCGGCCGACAAGTGGCACGTCCTCGGCGAGATCGCCCGCCGCGCCGGGATCAAGCTCTACACCCACAACCACGACGCGGCCTACGGCTTCCTGCTCGACGGCGGTCCGCTCGACGCCCAGGGCCGCCCGACCCGCAGCTCCGGGATCCGCAAACTGGAGTACTTCCTGTCCATCACCGACCCCAAGCTGATCTGGCTGGAGATGGACATCTACTGGGCGCACGTGGCCCAGTACAAGTTCCGCACCTACACCGACCACGGCGGCGCCACCCGGCAGAACATCTTCGACCCGGCCGGCCTGGTCACCCGCCACAACAAGCGCTACCCGCTGTTCCACGCCAAGGACGGAGTCGTCAACGCCACCAACGGACAGGGCTACGACATGGTCCCGTTCGGCACCGGCGTCATCGACTACACGACGTTCTTCTCCCGCGTCGGCCATCCCAACTACCACCACCCGATGGTCGAGCAGGACAACGCCCCGAGCTCCACCGACCTGGCCCAGTCGATGGAACACGCACGGATCGGCTACCAGAACCTGGCCGCGCTGCGCCGCAAGTGACCAACGGGAAGGGGCCCTCCCCGCGACCGCGGGAAGGGCCCCTTCGCCCGTCGTGCGCGGTGTCAGCCCGCCGCCGTGTCGGCGGCGGGTGCGGCGTCCCGGCCACTGCGCCCCGGCTGCCGCAGCAGCAGCGCCAGGGCAGCGGCCACCATCGACACGCCACCGGCCAGCGCGTAGGCGCCGTAGTAGCCCCAGGCGGCGACCACCATGGCGCCGAGCCCGCCGCCGAACAGACCGCTGACCAGCTTGCCGCTGTAGACCAGCCCGTAGTTGGTGGCGTTGTAGTTCTCGCCGAAGTAGTCCGGGGGTCAGCGCGGCGAACATCGGGTAGAAGGCGCCGCCGCCGAAACCGGAGAGGAAGGCGAAGAACAGGAACAGCCACTCGTTCTTCATGTGACCGGCCCAGATGACACCGAACTGGGCCAGTCCGAGGACCACGATGACGAACACCAGCGCGGACTTGCGGCCCCACAGGTCGGACAGCCAGCCCACCACGGCCCGGCCGACGCCGTTGACGACGGCCATGACACCCATCGAGGACGCGGCGACCAACGGCCCGAAGCCGACCTCCTTGGCGAAGGCGACCTGGAAGGAGATGCCGAAGATCGACACGCCGGCGGTCATCACGACCGTCACCCACATCAGCGGCAGCATGCCGGTTCTGATGGCCTCCATGGGGGTGTACTGCCGGGCCGCAGGCGGGTTCTTGGCCAGGCTCGCGGTGTTCTTGTTCTTCGCGGAGTGCGACAGCGGGTCGATGCCGGCGGGCCACCAGTTCTTCGGCGGGTCCTTGAAGAAGAACGCGCAGACCGCGACCGCGATCAGTACGTAGACGCCGATCAGGTCGAGCACCTCGTGGTAGTTCCCGGTGTCGAAGGCGTAGTTGAAGATGAATATGAACGGCAGCGAGCCGTACGCGAAGCCGCCGTTGACGAACCCGGTCTTCGCGCCGCGCCGTTCCGGGAACCACTTGCCGACCATGTTGATGCAGGTGGCGTAGACCAGCCCGGAGCCGACGCCGCCCACGACGCCGAAGCCGAGCAGGGCGAGCATCACGTTGTGCAGGTGGGAGAGGGCCAGGAAACCGACCAGGCACATGGCGGCACCCAGGTACATGGCGCGGCGGGCCGTGAGGATGCCCCGCTCGCGCAGCCACCCGGCCGGGAAGGCGATGCCGGCCTGGAAGAACACCCAGACGCTGAGGATCCAGAACGTGTTGCTCTGGGTCCAGCCGTGCGCCTTCGACAAGGTGTCCTCGGCAGAGCCGTAGGCGTACTCGGAGACGCTGATGGCCATCATGCAGACCCACGGCAGGTACACCATGATTTTGCGTGAATGGCCGAGTATGTCCCGGTCTGTCTCACCGACGCGGTACACCCGCCCCCGGGCGTCGGTCACTTCGCGAAACGCGCCGTGCGCCGTGCGGGCCTCGCCCGGCGCACTTCTTGGTCGATAGGGGATCCGCGGTCATGTCTGGCCATCTCCTCGCCGTGTCGGTGGGGATCGGGGGCGATGCGCCGGGCGTTCGCTCGGCCCGGTGTCTTGCGGAACTTCGCCGGAACAGCGCCGGTGCGGCGCGGGGCGGCTCCGGCGCGGCCTGTGCGGTCGTGCGTACGCTCCCGGGGCGGCCCGCGCCCACCACCGGCCGCTCCCGGACTTGACCTGCTCACCGATGAGCCGTCGCGCACGGGAGCCGGAATGGACCTCTACGAACACCAGGCAAGGCAACTCTTCGAGGAGTACGGCATCGTGGTGCCGCGCGCCGAGATCACGGACTCCTCCAAGAAGGCCCGTGAGATCGCCCGCAGGCTCGGCGGCCGGGTCGTCGTCAAGGCGCAGGTGAAGACGGGGGGACGGGGCAGGGCGGGCGGGGTGAAACGCGCCGCCGACCCCGCGGCCACCGAACTGACGGCCCGCCACATCCTCGGCATGGACATCAAGGGCCACCGCGTCCGCACGGTGATGGTGGCCGAACCGATCGACACCGCCGAGGAGTTCTACGTCGCCTACGCCCTCGACCGGGCGAGGGGCGGTTTCCTCGCCGTGGCCTCGGCTCAGGGCGGCACGGAGATCGAGGAGGTGGCCGCGCGCCGGCCCGAGGCGGTGGCACGCGTTCCCGTCGACCCGGCCGAGGGCGTCACCTCGTCGAAGGCCGCCGAGATCGCCACGGCGGCGGGCCTGCCTCCGCAGGCCGTGGACACCCTGGTCCGGCTCTGGCAGGTCCTGGTCCGCGAGGACGCCCTGCTGGTGGAGGCCAACCCGCTGGTACGCACGAGGCAGGGCCGGATCGTCGCACTCGACGGCAGGATCACCCTCGACGGCAACGCCCGCTTCCGCCAGGCCCGCTGGGGAACGGAGCACACCGGGCACGACGACCCGCTGGAGGCAGCGGCCGCGGCCCGCGGCCTGACCTACGTCAAGCTGGACGGAGAGGTCGGCGTCATCGGCAACGGCGCCGGCCTGGTCATGTCCACGCTGGACATGGTCGCCGACCATGGCGCCCGCCCGGCCACCTTCCTCGACACCGGAGCGGACGTCGGAGGCGGAGCCTGCGCACGCCTCATGGCCGACGGACTGTCCGTCGTCCTCTCCGACCCGTCCGTGAGATCGGTCCTCGTCAACGTCTTCGGCGGGATCACCGTGTGCGACACCGTCGCCGAGGGCATCGTCCGGGTCCTGGACGCCGTCCGGCTCACCAGGCCGTTGGTCGTACGCCTCGACGGCAACAACGCGGCCCGCGGCCGCGCCATCCTCGACGAGCGCGCGCGCCCTCTGCTCGAACAGGCCCCCACCATGGACACCGCTGCGAGCGGCGCCGCGGAACTCGCCCGGCAGGGATGACTCCCGTCACGCCCCGATCACGATCCGTGTCCACCGCCTCCGTCCCCTCCCGGCGCGGATACGCAGGTGAAACGCACCGCGAAACCTTGGTATCGTTGTCCATGTCGCCGCGGGAGGAAACCCCCGGTCAGGCGGCAGACACCTAGTCCGGGTGGCGGAATGGCAGACGCGCTAGCTTGAGGTGCTAGTGCCCTTTATCGGGCGTGGGGGTTCAAGTCCCCCCTCGGACACTCACAGTAACGATACAGAAGCGAGGGCCTCGACCTGACGGTCGCGGTCCTCGTTGCGTTGTCGTAAGCGATGGTGATCCCCAGGGCCTCGTAGAGCGGCCCTTTCTTGTCGGCGTCGGCGGCTTGGATACGCTGTGCGTTGTTACCGAGTCTCTCGGTGATCGCCTTGATCTGGTCGGCGGTGAGGGGTGATTCCTTCTTCCGGTTGACGGCGGGCAGCGCGTCGAGCTTCTTGTGCGCCGCGTCCTTGTCCCGCTGCGCATCGTTGATCCACTGGGTGACGACGGCCGGATCGGCTCCGGCGTCGAGGGCGGCCTGGTAGCGGGCGAGTCGCCGCTCGCATTCCTTGATCGCCTGGCGAGCCTGGGCCTGCTCGGGGGTGTGGACCGGTGCGGTGCTGGCTGCGATGCTCGCGGCGCTGAGTGCGGTGATGGTGGCGGTGAGCCGATCGGGCTCGAAGGCCCGGGCGATCCATGCATCCAGTGCCTGGCAGACGATGTCTTCGCGCAGGTTGACGGTCCTGCGCTTGCCGAAAACCTCGTCCGTACAGGTCACGCGGCATGTTCGTACTCGTGGAGAATGCCGCCCAGGCGTTCGCGGCTGCGTATGTCGAGGCGGGCGATCTGCGTTGGATCGTTGATCACCGTGGGCAAGGGATGTAGCGGCCGGGCGTTCGCGATGCCCTGGTGCGGTCTGTGCTCGTTGTAGAAGGACTCGAACTCACGCAGGACGTACAGGAGGTGACGCTGGTTCCAGATCAAGGTCCGGTCCAGCAGTTCCCGTCGGCACGTTTGCACCCACCGCTCCATGATGGAGTTCATTCTTGGCATCTGAACGCCGCTGAGCATCACCTCGATCCCCGCGTCCTTCAAGATGGCGTCGAATAGCTCAGAGAACTTGCCGTCTCTGTCCCGGATCATGAAGCGGGCTCGGCAGCTCGCGTCCTCCAGGTCCATGACGAGGTTCTTCGCGGCCTGGACCACCCAGGCCGCGGACGGGTGAGCAGTGGCGCCCAGGATGCGGACCCGGCGGTTGGCGTGCTCGATGACGGCGAACACGTAGAGCCGCACTCCGGACAGGGTGACCGTTTCGAAGAAGTCACAGGCCAGCAGGGCGTCGGCCTGGGAGTGCAGGAAGTCGGCCCAGGTACTGGAGCTCCGTTCGGGCGCCGGGTCGATCCCGGCCTCCTTCAGGATCTCCCATACCGTGGAGGCGGCCACCTTCACGCCCAGCACGAGCAGCTCACCGTGCACTCTCCTGTAGCCCCAGCTGGGATTTTCGCGCGCCAGGCGCAGTACCAGGGCTCTGATCGAGTGCACGGTCCGTGGCCGGCCCGGACGCTTCGGCCGAGAACGGGCCGCGTGGCGGCGTGCGATCAGGTCGCGGTGCCATCGCAGCACCGTATCTGGGTGCACCAGCAGCCGCACCCTGCGCAGGATGTCCCGTGGCAGCCGATGCAGCAACGCCGCCAGGAACGCCCGGTCGGTCAGGGTGAACCGCACCCTCTGCTTGCCGAGTTGGCGGTCCAGCACCGTGATCTGATGACGCAGGGCCAGGATCTCCGCGTCCTTGTCCCGGGCGCTCATTGGCAGCAGGCGTAGCAGGGCGAATGCGTTCGTCACGCTCAGGTAGGCCATTCGTAGCAGCACGGTCGATCATCATGCCGCGGTGATCGACAGCCACGTGGGGATGACGGCGTGAGCGACTGCGGTCTACATCCCGCACACCGGCTACAACCAGGGCGGATGAGTTTTCGGCAAGGGCAAGGTTGGCGCTGCCGGTGTAGCCCAACTCCCGGATCTCCTCGAGGAGGTGGGTGACCGGGACGGCGGGATCCTCGGCACGGCGCCGACGCAGGTGCTCGCGGTAGGGGTCGACGAGGGTGGGCCGGTAGGCGGGCGATGCGCAGGGCCGGGGGTTCGGGCATGCGGGCGTAGCGTTTGACGGTGTTCAGGGCCAGGCTGAGGCTGCGGGAGCAGTCGAGCAGGCCGACGCCCTGGCCGAGGAGATCGTGGATCTTGTTCCAGCGTTCGAGTGTGGTCTGCTCGCGTACTTTGCCGGGGCGGGGCGGGTTGATGGTGGCCCAGCATCCGGCGTGGGCGCGGACCTCGAGCTGGAGTTGTCGCAGAGATTTCGCCAGAGGTGCCATCGGTCGCTGACCTGCACCGCGTCGGGCAGGGCTCGGCGGACGGCCTCGGCATAGGTGGCCGAGCCGTCCCGGCACACGACCTGGGCACCAGGATGTTCGCGCAGCCAGGACTCCAGGGTGGCCGCCTCGCGGTCGGGCAGGACCACGACGCGCCGGTCGGTCTCGGCATCCGCGATGATCGTGGCGTAGCGGTGGCGGCGGCGCAGGGCGAAATCGTCCACGCCGATCTTTGGGCCGCTGCGGGCCTGATCATTACCGAAGGGACCCAGCCCAGCCGTGGGAGAGGGCCACCTCGACATTCCCGGGCTGCACAACTTCGCCCAGGTGGAAGGATGGCGTCGGGTCACAGTCGACATCCGTCGCCCGATCGTAGAAAGATGGCTGTACCGCGTATAAAGGGCACACGGTCAATGAGCGAACACGAGCAGCGTGAGGGGGCGGGAAGCTCCCATCGTGGTGGACCCACCCGGCCCAGAGGGGTGCTGGATCTGATCCGGATCGCCACATGGCTGATCGGGTCGGACGGCCGCACCATCGTGGCATGGGGCGCGCAGGCGAGCGAGCTGCTCGGGTATCGTCCCGAGGAAGTCCTCGGCCGGGATGCGACGCGGGTTCTGTCCTTCGAGCCGGACCAGGCGCGTGCGGCGGCCAGCCTCGACCGAGTTCTGGCCGGTGAACGCTTTGCCGGCGTCGACCTCGTACTGCGCCGGGACGGCCAGCGCGGACCGGTGGAGTTCCGCAGCGGTGGGCCCCCTCGACGGCGGACTGCTCGGGCAGGGAACGGCACCTGGGCGGCGTCGTAGCGGCGGCCGTCCCGTGTGCGACCAGATCCGGAATTTGATCGTCTGGTCGCCCGACCGGGCTCCTCCACCTTCACCACCTCTGCGCCGAAGTCGCCGAGGAAGCCGTCGTGGTCATCGCCTCCAAGGTCGTCAGCATCGAAGAAGACCGTCACGTCGACCTCGACACCGTCACACCGCGCCCGGAAGCGCTCGAACCCTCCGCCCGCACAGGCAAACCGGCGGAGATCGTGGAACTCATCCTCACCGAGTCCACCAGCCACTTCCTCGCCACCGAAACCGGCCCGATCATCGCCTACCACCGTCTCGGCTGCCAGCTCACCAACGCCGGTGTAGACCGTGCCGAACCCGGCGGCGCATGGCTCCTGCCCGCCGACCCTCGAAGGACACCATCGTCCGGTCGGCTCCAACAACGCTCGTGAGCAGTAACACCTAGCCCGCAACCGCCTGGCGCGCGGCCGGGGTCGCCTCGTGGCGGCCGTCGGTGCTGAGCGCGTGCAGGATCTCCTCGACGCTCTGCTTTGCGTCGCCGAAGAGCATGCTGCTGTTCTCGCGGAAGAAGAGCGGGTTCTGCACGCCTGCGTAGCCGGAGGCCATGGATCGCTTGAAGACGATGACCTGCTCGGCCTCCCAGACCCGCACCACTGGCATGCCGGCGATCGGGCTGCCCGGGTCCTCGGTCGCGGCCGGGTTGACGGTGTCGTTCGCGCCGATGACGAGCACGACGGAGGTGTCGGCGAAGTCGTCGTTGATCTCGTCCATCTCCAGGACGATGTCGTAGGGCACCTTCGCCTCGGCCAGCAGCACGTTCATGTGTCCGGGCAGGCGCCCGGCGACGGGGTGGACGCCGAAGCGGACCTCGATGCCCCGCTCGCGCAGTTGCCGCGTCAGCTCCGCGACCGGGTGTTGGGCCTGGGCGACGGCCATGCCGTAGCCGGGGGTGATGATCACCGAGCGGGCCTGGGCGAGCGTCTCGGCCGCCTCCGCGGCGCGCACCTCGCGGTATTCGCCCTGCTCCTCCTCGCGGCCGGCTGGCGCCTCGATGCCGAAGCCGCCCGCGATGACGGAGATGAAGGAGCGGTTCATCGCCTTGCACATGATGTAGGACAGGTAGGCACCGGAGGAGCCGACCAGCGCGCCCGTGACGATGAGCAGGTTGTTGTCGAGCAGGAAGCCGGCCGCGGCTGCCGCCCAGCCCGAGTAGCTGTTCAGCATGGAGACGACGACGGGCATGTCGCCGCCGCCGATCGATGCGACCAGGTGCCAGCCCAGGGCCAGTGCGAGCACGGTCACCGTGATCATCAGCGGCAGGTTCGGACTGATCGTGAACCAGATGGTCAGCGCGACGAAGGCGCCGAGCGCGCCAAGGTTCAGCGCGTTCTTGCCCGGCAGCATCAGCGGACGGGAGTTGATCCGAGCCGAGAGCTTCAGGAACGCGACGATCGAGCCGGTGAAGGTGACCGCGCCGATGAAGATGCCGATGAACACCTCGGCGTGATGAATGGCCAGCAGGTCGGCGCCGATCCGGGTCTGCGCCGTGCCGTGCGACTCCACCTCCAGGTAGGTGTTCCAGCCCACCAGCACCGCGGCGAGGCCGACGAAGCTGTGCAGTACCGCGATCAGTTCGGGCATCTGCGTCATCTCGACGCGGCGGGCCCGCCACAGGCCGATCACCGCGCCGAGCGCCATCGCGAGCACGATCAGCGCGACCACGCGGGCGGAAGTGTCCTGCGCTGCCACCACGACCGTGGCGGCCAGCGCGAGGGCCATGCCGGCGATGCCGTAGGCGACGCCAGCGCGGGAGGTGTGGTGCTGGGACAGGCCGGCCAGGCTGAGGATGAACAACAGAGCGGCGACCAGGTCGGACGCGTGGGAGGCCGTCATGGAGGTCATCTTGGCTCAGCCTTTCGAGAACATGGACAGCATGCGGCGGGTGACGGCGAAACCTCCGAAGATGTTGACGCTCGTCAGCAGGAGCGCCGCGAAGGACAGCGTGGTGACGATCCGGCTCTCGTGCCCGATCTGCAGCAGCGCGCCGATCACGACGATCCCGGAGATCGCGTTGGTCACCGACATCAGCGGCGTGTGCAGCGCGTGGTGCACCTTGCCGATGACGTAGTAGCCGATCACCACCGCCAGCGCGAACACCGTGAGGTTCTCCGCGAGTTGCGCCGGGGCGAAGGCCACCAGCAGGGACATCGCGAGCATGCCGAGCCCGATCAGGCCGAAGCGTCCCCCAGATGTCAGCTTCGGCTGTTTGGGCTCCGGCTTGGCGGGCGCGGCCACGGGCTCCGGCTTGGCGGGCGCGGCGGAGACCGCGACGGGCGGCGGTGGCCAGGTGACCTCGCCGTCCCGCACCACGGTCACGGCACGCTGCACGACGTCGTCGAAGTCGATCGCCAGCTGCCCGTCCTTGCCGGGGGTGAGCAGCTTCAGCAGGTTCACCAGGTTGGTGCCGAACAGCTGCGAGGCCTGGGCGGGCAGCCGGGAGGCGAGGTCGGTGTAGCCGATGACGGTGACGCCGTTGTCAGTGACCACCGTGCGCCCCGGCACGGTGCCCTCGACGTTTCCGCCCTGGGCGGCGGCCATGTCGACGATGACGCTGCCCGGCTTCATCACGGCCACGTCCTTCGCCGTCAGCAGGCGCGGCGCCGGCCGGCCCGGGATCAGCGCGGTGGTGATGACGATGTCCACGTCCTTGGCCTGCTCGTGGTAGAGCTCGGCGGCGGCGCGGTCGTAGTCGGCGGAGGTCGCCTTGGCGTAGCCGTCGGTGCTCGCCTCTTGAGCGACGTTCACCGCCAGGTACTCGCCGCCCAGCGACTTCACCTGGTCCGCGACCTCCGGCCGCGGGTCGGTTGCGCGCACGATCGCGCCTAGGCTGGAAGCGGCGCCGATCGCCGCCAGACCGGCCACACCCGTGCCGGCCACCAGCACCTTCGCCGGCGGCACCTTGCCCGCCGCGGTGACCTGGCCGGTGAAGAACCGTCCGAAGATGTGCGCGGCCTCGATGACCGCGCGGTATCCGGCGATGTTCGCCATCGAGGACAGCACGTCCATCGACTGTGCGCGCGAGATGCGCGGCACCGCGTCCAGCGCGAGGGCGGTCACGCCCGCGTCGGCGAGCGCCTGAAGCAGCTCGGGCCTTTGTGTCGGGGCCAGCAGGGCGACCACAGTCGTGCCCTCGCGCAGCCGGGTGATCTCCGCCTCGAAAGGAGCGTTCACCTTCAAGACGACATCCGCGTCCCAGGCCTCGTCGACCCCCGCGCCGGCGTCGATGTAGGCCTGGTCGCTGAAGCCGGAGGCCTCACCGGCCCCGGACTCGACGACGACCTCGTAGCCGAGGCCCAGCAGCAGTCGTACCGTTGCCGGGGTCGCCGCGACACGCGTCTCCCCGGAAAGCGACTCGACGACCACGCCAATGCGCTGGGGAGGATGGTGTGCAGGTTCTTGAGCAGACATGTCCTGTATCTCTTGTCAGAGGAGGCTTTGAGAGGGGATTTGCGCTCTTGATCGCTGGAAGCCACCCACCAGATACGTGCGGGCCAACGCGAACAGACCGTGATCTGCTTCACCTTGCGGTACCGGCCGAAAACGATCAGACCGCGCGGGAGTGTCCGACCGCGTACGCTCGCGGAATTCACCATGGTGACTCCTCCCCACGGATGAATCCGTGGGGAGGCTTCGCCTCCGACCTCGCCGTCCAACTCAGCTCCATTCGCGAATTCTCTCCCCCCGGGGCTCAGTTGCTGCTGTCGATGTGCTCGAGAGGACAACTCCTCACGTGGGCGCTCCTGCCGCGCGGCGGGAACGCGCCGAGGTGAAGGACGCGCTGAAGCACGGCCGCCCGTCGCTGCGGGAGGTGCTGGAGCATGAGGCCGAGGCCATCCGCAAGATGCCCGTTCGTACGCTCTTGGAGTCGCTTCCCATCCTGCGCATCCACCTGGCCGCCCCGCCCCAACGTCCCTGGGGCTGGTCGCGCATGCCGGCCCCACTGTCGGACCGGCGATGCGGTGCTCCATGAACGGCCGGGCAGGAAAGGACCGTCCATCTCGGCGCACAACTTCTCGTACGCGACCGCGACCTGGGGTTCAGCCCTGGACGCGCGTGGCGTGGCCCGCCCACTCCTTCTCACGGAGCACGAACTTCTGGATCTTCCCCGTCGACGTCTTGGGCAGCTCGTCCACCACGGCCACCTCACGGGGAGCCTTGTAGTGGGCGATCTGCTGACGGACGTGCGCGATCAGATCCGCCTCCGTGGGAGCCGTGCCACGGCGGGGGATGACGAAGGCCTTGGGGCGTTCGCCCCACCGCTCGTCAGGGACACCGACGACGGCGGCCTCGAGCACGTCGGCATGGCTCATGAGGGCCTGCTCCACCTCGACCGTGGAGATGTTCTCCCCACCGGAGATCACCACGTCCTTGGCGCGGTCCCGCAGCTCGACGTAACCGTCCGGATGCATGACTCCGAGATCCCCCGAGTGGAACCATCCGCCCCGGAACGCCTTGGCGGTGCTCTCCTCGTCCAGGTAGTAGCCGGGCATCACGCAGTTGCCGCGCATGACGATCTCACCCATGGTCTGTCCGTCAGCGGGCACGTGCACCATGTCCTCGTCGACGACGCGCACGGCGTCGGCCTGGATCATGCCGACACCCTGACGCGCCATCAGCCGCGCGCGCTCGACGCCAGGCAGGCCGTTCCAGGTGCTTTGGACCTCGCAGACGGCGTAGGGGCCGTAGGTCTCCGTCAGTCCGTAGAGGTGGACGATGGAGAAGCCCATCTGCTCCATGGCCGCGATCGTGGTGGGGCTGGGCGGGGCGCCCGCCGTGGTGATGCGCAACGGCGCATCGAGAGGAGCGGCCTCCTCTGCGTTGAGGATCGTGGTGACGACGGTCGGCGCCGCGTTGAGGTGTGTGACTCCGTGGTCCCTGATCGCCCGCCAGATGGCTTCTCCCCGTACCTCGGGGAGGCACACGTGGGTGCCGCCGACCGCTGTGACCGCCCACGTGGTGCACCAGCCGTTGCAGTGGAACATCGGAAGCGTCCACAGGTACACGCTGTCGGTGGTGTGCTGGGAGTGGAGCACCTCGCCCAGAGCGTTGAGGTAGGCCCCGCGATGGGTGAAGATCACGCCCTTGGGGCGGCCCGTCGTACCTGAGGTGTAGTTCAGGCTGATGGGTTTGCGCTCGTCGTTCACCGACCACGGCAGATCGGCAGCCGCCGGCCCGCTCTCGAGGAGAGCCTCGTAGGTGATCCACCCGGCGGGCGGTTCCTGAGCGGTCGTCACGCGTGTATGGAGCGAGTCGAGGCCCGCTGCCGCCTCGTCGGCGAGCTGGGTGAGGCCCGCCCCGGCGACGAGCACGCCGGCGCCGGAGTGCTCGAGGATGTACCGCATCTCCTGCGCCGAAAGCCGCGTGTTGATCGCCACCAGCACGCCGCCGGCCAGGGGCACGGCGAAGTGGGCGACCAGCATCTCGGGCACATTCGGCATCAGGTAGGCGACGCGGTCGCCGTCGCCGACGCCCTTGCCCTGCAGGGCCTTGGCGGTCGCCTGCGCCAGTGCGCCGAACTCCCCGTAGGTGACGGTGCGCTCGTCGTCCACCATCGCGGTCTTCTCGGCCCACACGGTGGACGAGCGGCCCAGGAACGAGAGCGGAGTCAGCGGGGTGTCGCAGACGAGGTTCATCGGGAGTTCTCCTGGTGTGGTGTCTGGATCGGTGACTGCATCGGTCAGCTCGGCCTGGGACCGGCCGGGACGACGCGGAGGTCCTCGACGGCCTTTTCGATGGCGGCGACGGCGGTCGGGATGGCGCCATCGGATGTCCTGGTGCGTCACGAGAACTGCACGATGTCGATCTGTGCCTTGTCGAGCTCCGACGAGCCGCGCAGCAGCGCGACAACGGCGTCGGTCAGGGCGTGGCGGTGGGCCTCTGCAGGCCGGCGCCGCGAGATAATTCCACAATGCGGAACGAATGTTCTGCAACATGGTCAAGCTAGAGCGGTCGGTATGACAGCGTCAAGGGCTCTGCGGCGCGGATTCCACGGGTTTCGGCATTGCTCCCCGAGTTTTGCGTGACCCCTTGACCATGCTCCGCATCACCTCTACGTTCCCGTCATTCGGTCGAAAGCGTCCGTATTACGGAAGTAGGCAGCGATGACTGTCGTGTCCCCGCTTCATTTGTTCGACCTCAGAGACAAGACGATCCTGATCACCGGAGCCTCCGGTGCCCTGGGCACTGAGGCAGCCCGTGCCCTCACCACAGCCGGAGCCAACGTGGTACTGGCAGGTGGAAACGCGGATGCTCTTGAAAAACTCGTTTGCGAACTGCCGGAGGACCAGGTAGCGACCGTGCACCGGCGTCCCGACAGCCCCGCTGACGCCGAGGCGATGGTGGCCCGGGCGGTCGAGGCGTTCGGACGTCTCGACGGCGTGCTGGCCTCGGCCGGCGTCAACAAAGTCGCGCCCATCGTCGACATGCCCGTCGCGGACTTCGAGACGGTCATGGACGCCAATGTCCGCGGCGCGTGGCTGACCTGCCAAGCGGTCGGCCGCCGGCTTCTCGCGCAAGGAGAGGGCGGAAGCGTCGTGCTGGTCTCGTCGACCCGCGGCCGGCTCGGGCATCCCGCGGGGTACAGCGCGTACTGTCCCTCCAAGGCCGCGGTCGACCTTTTGGCCAAGAGCCTGGCCGCCGAGTGGGGCAAGGACGGGATCCGGGTCAACGCCCTGGCGCCCACGGTGTTCCGGTCCGAGTTGACCGCGTGGATGTACGCCGATGATGCCAAGGGCAGCGCGACCCGCGATGCCATGCTCAGCCGCATCCCGCTCGGCAGACTCGCCGAACCCGACGACTTCTCCGGCGCGTTGATCTACCTCCTCAGCGACGCCTCGGCGTTCCTGACCGGCCAGGTCCTGTATCTGGACGGTGGCTACACATCGTGCTGACATCGCCGTCCGAGCCGTCCGAGCCGTCCGAGCCGTCCGAGCCGTCCGAGCCGTCCGAGCCGTCCGAGCCGTCCGACCGTGAGGCGACGCCGGGCGTGCTCCCCACCGGTGACGCCACGCGTTTCCGCTCGGTCGCCGTCGTCGGCGCCGGGCTGATGGGCCGACGCCTCGCAGGGGTCTTCGCGTCACGGGGCCTGATGGTCACCCTCACGGATGCGGACCCCTCGGTTCTTCCCGAAGCCGGCCACGAGGCGCAGCGCCTGGCGCGCGAACTCGGTGACCCTCCGGGTTCCGTCCGCACGGCCGTGCACCTGGAGGAAGCCCTCGACGGGGCGGACCTGGTCACCGAGGCCGTGGCCGAGAACCTTCAGCTGAAGCGCAAGCTGTTCACGGAGATGGCCGGGCTTGCACCGACCGCCGTTCTCGCCTCGAACTCCTCGGTCCTTCCCATCACTTCCATCTCCGAGTACGTCGACGATCCGAGCAGAGCCATTGGCACCCACTGGTGGAATCCCCCCGATCTCATCCCGATCGTCGAGGTCGTTCAGGGCGAGAGCACGAGCCTGGGTGTCGTCGCGGATGTGATGGCGCTGATGGAGCGCTTGGGGAAGCGGCCGGTCTGGGTGCGCAGGGACGTTCCCGGCTTCGTCGGCAACCGACTCCAGCACGCACTGTGGCGCGAGGCGATCGCGCTGGTCGCCGAGGGCGTCGCCGACCCCGAGACCGTCGACCTGGTGGTACGCGACACCATCGGGCTGCGGCTCGGGGAGATGGGCCCGCTGGCCAACGCCGACTACGTCGGACTGGACCTCACACGCTCCATCCACGAAGCCGTCTTCCCGGCCCTGGACCGGTCAGTGACGCCGCATCCGGTACTCGACGACCTGGTCCGCGCGGGCCGTCTGGGCGCCAAGAGCGGTCAGGGCTTCCTCACCTGGCCCACGGGAGCGCGAGAGGTGGCAGGCGCCGCGCTCGCGGCTCACGTCTCAGCGGAGCTCGCCGCACGGCTCGACGTCGGCGCGTGAGTTCCCCGCGGCCGGCTCCCTCTTCCTCTATCCACGTTCCCGTATTCACGGTTTTCCCGACACGAAGGAGAGTCAGATGACCTACACATGGGCGGAAGGCCCGGGCGAGCAGGATCTCGAGTTCTACGACCTGTCCCACCCGTGGGGGCATGGCGTACCGGCCTGGCCGTACTTCGAGGATGTGAAGATCGAGCGGCTCCACGGCATGGCCAAGAGCCGGGTACTGACCCAGAAGATCACCACCGTGATGCACTCGGGCACGCACATCGACGCGCCGGGGCACGTGGTGGAGGGCACCCCGCTCCTCCATGAGATCCCGCTGCGGAACTTTTTCGGCACCGGCGTCGTGCTCGACATCCCCAAGCAGAAGTGGGAGGTGGTCACCGCCGACGACCTGGAGAAGGCCGCCTCGGTGACCGAGGTGCGGCCGGGTGACTTCGTCATCGTCAACACCGGCTGGCACCGGAAGTACGCCGACAGCGCCGAGTACTACGCGTACTCGCCCGGCTTCTACAAGGAGGCCGGCGAGTGGTTCGTGGAGCGCAGGGTCAAGGCGGTCGGCTCCGACTGCCAGGCACTCGACCACCCTCTGGGTACGGCCATCGGCCCGCACGGCCCCAGCGAGGAGGCCGGTGGACTGCTGCCGTGGGCGGTGCGCGAGTACGAGGCGGAGACGGGCCGGCCCGCCAAGGAGGACTTCCCGTACTGGGAGCCCTGCCACAACGCCATCCTGAACGCCGGCATCTACGGCTTCGAGAACATCGGCGGCGACCTGGACAAGGTGACGGGCAAGCGGATGACTTTCGCGGCCTTCCCCTGGCGCTGGGTGGGCGGCGACGGCTGCATCGTCCGCCTCGTGGCCATCGCGGACCCCAAGGGCACGTACCGCATCGAGCGGGGCTGAGGACCGATGGCTGCTCGCATCGTCCGGGGAGCGGGTGCACCCGCCTACTTCCCGCCTCTCCACGAGGGCGTCGACGCCCGGCGCCTCCAGGGCCACGAGGCCGGCCCGACCGAGCGGTTCTGGTTGGGGGAGTCGCACTACCACCCCGCGGGCACCGCCCTGACCTCGCCGGCCGCCGAGGAGACCGTCTACTACGTTCTCGACGGCGAGCTGACCCTCGTCGTCGGGGCCGGCCCGGCCGAGACGCTGGGTCCCGGAGACACCGTCCACCTGCCGCGCGGTACCGTCCGCTCGCTCGAGAACCGGACCGACCGGGGCGCCCGCCTGCTCGTCGTCATCGCCACACCGACCCCGGAGAAGCGACCGTGAGCGTCGTCGTCACCGTGGCCCCGACCGGGCCGATAGCCCAGCGCAGCGACAACCCGTCGCTGCCCACCCAGCCGCACGAGATCGCCGAGGCCGTCGAAAAGGCGTACCACCTCGGCGCCTCCGTCGCACACATCCATCTGCGCGACGAGCAGGACCGCCCGACCGCCGACCTCGGCATCGCCCAGCGCACCATGGATCTCATCGCCGAGCGATGTCCGATCCTGGTTCAGCTCTCCACGGGCGTCGGCCTGGCCGTGCCGTTCGAGGACCGTGAGCAGCTCGTGGAGCTTCGCCCGCGGATGGCGACGCTGAACCCGTGCAGCATGAGCTTCGGCGCCGGTGAGTTCCGCAACCCGCCCGCCGGTGTGCGGCGGCTCGCGGCACGGATGCGGGAGCTGGGGGTGAAACCGGAACTGGAGATCTACGACACCGGACACCTGGACGCCTGTCTGCGACTCCGTGACGAAGGACTTCTTGAGGAGCCGCTGCAGTTCAGCATCGTCCTCGGCGTCGCCGGCGGAGCGGCCGCCACCGCCGACAACCTGCTCACCCTCGTGCGCCGCCTGCCCGAGGGAGCGATCTGGCAGATCATCGCCATCGGCAGGGCGAACCTGAACCTGACGGCCATGGCCCTGTCCCTGGGGGGCAACGCTCGTGCCGGGATGGAGGACACGCTCTACCTCCGCAAGCGCGAGCTGACGCAGGGCAACGAGCCTCTCGTGGCCCGCACCGTCCAGCTCGCACGGAGCCTGGACCTGGGAATCGCCTCGGTCACGGAGACCGAGTCCGTACTGGGGCTGCGGCCGCGCCCCTGATCCGACGGAACGAGAGGAATAGACCATGGAACTGGACGAGGTGTCGGCTCTGCTGCACTCGGAGCCGCTGCAACTGGAGACGGGATACGAGCGGCTGCCTTCAGGGGTGCTGCACGTGGCTGTCCGCACGGACATGCACCGGTGCTTGGGAGAGATGTTCGAGTGGTGGTTCCGGTGGAGGTGCGACACCCAGAAGTACGTGTGGTGGCACCCCGCCGACCACGTCTCCTCAGTATGGGAGGGATCGCTTTCCGACGACACACACGTCGGAAGTGAGCACGTGGTCACGGAGCGCCTCACGGCGCTGCCGGCCGAGGACCTTGTGATCCAGTTCCGCGACCCGTCCGAGTTCTTCGAGGCGAAGGAGTACGAGTCGGCGCGGCGCGAACAGCGCGTCTCGTGTGCCGTCCTCGGCCGTGTGGGCTTTGGGCACGAACCGCACCGAGGCCCGTCCGGCGAGGTCTTGGGTGGGCGGTTGCTGCACGTGGGCCGCGACACGGAGTGGGGGCTGGCGATGCGCAGCCACTTCTACCTCGGGCAGGATCTTCCGGCCACCGGAGCCACCCCCGCCGAGGTGGAGGAGGCAGTTCCCACGGAGCTGGCCGGGGAGTTGCTGCAGCACTGCTACAACGAGTTCACCTACCTCTCCCGCTTCCTGCCCTCGCTCTTCATCGCCGAGCACCGGGACACCCGCCCGCCGAAGATTCCGTGGTGATCCGTGCGCAGGGGCAGGATGGGGACATGACTTCACCATCCGACGAGACGAGCGCACGGAGCCACAGCGGTATCCAGGTGATCTCGCGGGCCGCCCAGATGCTTCGCGCGATCCGCGAGACACCCGGGGGGCTGACCCAGTCCGACCTGGCCCATCGGCTCGGCCTTCCCAGGACCACCATCCACAGGATCCTGAGTGCCCTGGAGGACGAGGAACTCGTCGTGTCGAGCAAGGGCGTGCGCGGACGCTACCGGCTGGGGCCGGAGATCGCCCGTCTCGCCGAAGCCGGCACCCGCGACGTCGTGAGACTCCTGCGCCCTTTCCTGCTCGACCTCTCCGCTCGTCTGGTGGAGACCGTGGACCTGTCGGTGCTGAACGGAGGGGAGATCACGTTCCTCGACCAGGTGGAAGCGCCCCATCGCCTGCGCGCGGCGAGCGCGGTGGGGGAGAGCTTCCCCCTGCACTCCTGTGCCCCGGGGAAGGCGATCCTGGCCACGCTCACGCCGAGCCGGATGCGTCAGCTTCTTCCGCGGCGGCTGCCGGCTCTCACGTCGCGCACCATCACCAAGTTCCCTGATCTGTTGGAACAGGTGAAGGAGATCCGTGAGACCCAAGTCGCCTACGACTATGAAGAGCAGAACGACGGCATCTGCGCGGCGGGCGTGGCCTTCGAAGTGGCGAGCCAGCAGATGGCGGTGAGCGTCCCCATGCCGGCTCAGCGCTTCCACGGCCGCGAGGAGGAGTGCGCACGGGCACTGCTGGCGCTGCGGGACCTCGTCGCGAAACAGGAATGGGCGTGAACCGTCCGGCGGGGGAGCCGGTCTGATCCCTCACCCGGCGCGGGGGCACGGTGGGCCCTGTCAACTGCCCTGACTCACCCTGCCGTGTCCCCGGACCGTCTCCGTCAGGAGCCGCCGATGTGTTTCGCTGCCTACAGCCAACAGGCCCATCGACAGTAGCCCTGAGCGTTCCCGGGCAGGGGCACGAGCCCTCCCAATCCCCCACCACCACCTCTCACTTCCCGACTCGCACACGATCTACGGCCAGGGGGGACAACCCGAGCAGACCCGCGACCACACCGTCTTCACCAACTGGCCTTTTCGCCAACTGGTCCATTCAACGACTGATCCGCCCGCGACCCCCAGTCCGCCGGAATGAAGGATCCGTCGCCGCTGAAGCCCGGTGACACCTTCACCGTCACCCTCACCGTCAAGGGCATCGGCACGGTCTCCCACATCGTCGTGCCCGAACCCGTACCCGTACCGCTGCCCGCAGGGCGACGCCGCTCGCGGGAGCGGCCGTGACTCATCTCCGCCCCGAACGGCACCTGGGCTCGTTCTCGGATCCCCGACGAGGACCCGCTGCATCACCGGCAGACACGTTCGTCGTCACGTACCACTGTGCCCGCTGCTCACTCTTCGGAGACGCACATGACGCACCACACCCATCCGACTCCCCCGGCAAACAGACGCGCCGGACGAAGGCGGCTCGCACTGGCCGCCGCAGTGGTCATGCTCAGCGCCGGCTGTGCGGCCCCCGGCGGCACAGCCGCCGCCGACCGTCCGCTCGTGGTCGGCATTGCCATCGCCACCCTGGACCCGGTGCTGGCCAACCAGATCCAGAACGACCTTCCGGACACGGGGCTCTACGAACCGCTGCTCGACTACGACAAGACCGGGGCCATCCGGCCGCGCCTGGCGGCGAGTTGGAGTGTGGCACCTGACGCCCGCTCGGTGACGCTCGCGCTGAACCCGAAGGCAACCTTCGCGTCCGGCACCCCGGTGACCGCGGCGGATGTCGTCTACACGCTCGACCGCACCAGGGCCGTCGGGACCGGAGTCGCCTCCGTACTGGCCGACTTCAAGCACGCCGAGGCACTCGACGACCATCACGTGCGCATCTCCCTAACCCGGGGCGACGTGGCCTTCCTGGGTGGCCTCAGCCAGATCTACGTGCTCGACTCCAAGGTGGTCCGGCAGCACGAGGGTACGGACCACGCCCAGGCATGGCTCGCCTCGCACGCCGCCGGCAGCGGCCCTTACACCAGGGAATCCTTCGCCCAGGGCTCCGAGATCAAGCTGAAGCTCAATCAGAATTACTGGGGTGGCAAGCTCGCCGGACGGCCGGGCGAGATCGTGCTCAGCGACGTCAACGACAACAACGTGTCACGCAACGGGCTGCTGGCCGGGCAGTACGACGCCGCCCTTCAGGGAAGCCGGAACGCCGCGTCGTTCCGGAACAACTCGAAGTTCCGGGTGGTGAAACGGAAGTTGGTGAGCCAGAACTACTTCTGGTTCAACACCAAGCGCCCCGCACTGTCGGAGGTCAGGGTGCGCCGGGCCATCGCCCTCGCCTTCGACTACTCGGGCTTCACCACGAGGGTGGAGGGAGGCGACGCCACCGTCGCCGACGGCATCCTCCCCGTGGGGATGTCCTGCCGCGTCGCCACCGGGCGCTCCCATCAGGACAAGGCCGAGGCGAAGCGGCTGCTCACGGAGGCGGGCGTCAACCACCTTCGGATCACGGGCGAGTACCAGACCTGGAACCCCGAGCACGTTCAGGCGGCGACGCTCCTCCAGTCCGACCTGCGCGACATCGGCGTCACCCTCGACCTCAAGCAGGTCACCTTCCCCGCCTACGTCGCCCAGCTCGCCAAGCCCGAGACCACGCCCGACCTGATGTACCTGCTCGACGGCCCGCTACTTCCCGACTCCGGGCCGACGCTCGAACGCACTTACTCCACTTCGGCCATCGGTCGCGGCAGCAACTACGCCAACTACAGCAACCCCAAGGCCGATGCGCTGATCTCCAAGGCGGTCTCGGACACCGACGCGAGCAGTCGCTGTGCGGAGATCCAGCGGGCCCAACGGATCATCGCCGACGACCAGGTCTCCCTCAACGTCTCCAACAACGTCCAGACCATGGTCGTCCGCAAGGGCATCACAGGGCTCGGCGACGGCGACGGCTACCGGTTCCTCGACCTGACCACGATCCGGCAGACGGGGGCCAGATGAACGCGACCGTCCGCCGCCTGGCGTCGCGTGTGCTGAGTACCCTGCTCACGCTCTGGGGTCTGGCCACCGCGATGTTCCTGATCAACCAGCTGATCCCGGGCGACCAGGCCGCGGCCGCCGCCGGACGCGACGCCTCGCCGGAGCAGATCGAAGCCGTCCGCATCCGTCTCGGCCTGGACCGCCCCGTGTGGGAGCAGTACGCCCTCCACCTGGACCGGTTGGTGCACGGTGACTTCGGCACCTCGACGGTGACCCTGCAGCCGGTGCTCACCGACCTCGGCCGCCTGCTGCCCTCCTCGGTCGAACTCGTCGTGGCCGCGATGGTGTTCGCTCTGGTCGCTGGTTCGGTCCCGGCTCTGTTCGATGCGTCGCGGGGGCGGCCGGCGGGCGGCGTCATGCTGCGCCTGACCGCGGTCACGGCGGGCGGCGTTCCCGCTTTCTGGCTCGCCTTCCTGCTGCAGTACCTGCTCGGCACGCGGTTGGGCTGGTTTCCCGTCGCCGGCCGGCTCTCGCAGGGCCTGGACGTGCCCACCGTCACCGGGATGACGACGGTCGACGCCGTGCTCAGCGGCAGCCCCACGGCGGTGAGTGATGCCCTGGCACACCTGATGCTGCCCGCGATCGTCCTCGGGCTGGCGCCGGCGGCAGCGCTGTTCCGGACCCTGCGTACCTCCCTGGCCACCGAACTCTCTCAGGACTACGTCGTCGTGGCCCGATCGAAGGGAGCCTCCATGCGGCAGATTCTCGTGCGGCACAGCCTGCGCAACGCGGCGATCCCCTCGCTGAGCCTCGTCGGCCTCCAGGTCGGCTGGGCGTTCGCCGGCGTCGTCCTGGTCGAGTCGGTCTTCACCCGGCAGGGCATCGGCTCGTACCTGGTGACCGCTGTGCAGCAGAAGGACAGTCAGGCCGTCTTCGGCACAGTGATGTTCACCGGCGCGATCGTGGTAGTGGTCAACCTCCTGGTCGACATCGGCCAGTCGGTGCTGGACCCCCGGATCCGGCGCGTGCGACTGGCGGCGGCATGAGCACCGCGTCCCTCACCCCGATCGCACGCCTCTGCGCCCTGGTGCGACCGCGTCGTAGGCGGTGCTCCGCGTGGGCGGACCGAGCGGTCCTGATCCTGGTGGTTCTGCTGGGCTTGCTCGTTCTTGTAGGCCCCTACCTCGCCCCCTACGACCCCTACCGGTCCGACGCCGCCATGCAGTTGCTGCCGCCGAGCGGCGCGCATCTGCTCGGCACCGACGACCAGGGACGCGATGTCCTGAGCCGGCTTCTGGTCGGTGCCCGTCCCACCCTCCTGTCAGCGCTTGTGGTCGTCGGCCTGGGAACCGCGATCGGCGTCCTGGTCGCCGCGTTGGCGGCCCTGGGTGGCCGCTGGGCCGACGAGGTGCTGATGCGCTGTTGCGACATCCTGCTCGCGCTGCCCGGCCTGATGCTGGCCCTCGCGATCGCCGCGGCCCTCGGCTCGGGTCTCACCGCGAGCATCATCGCGCTGGTGGTGGCGACCTTTCCGGCCACGGCACGGCTCGCCCGCGGTTCGGTGCGACGCACCATGTCGGCCGCCTACGTGGAGGCGGCCCGGGCGACCGGGGTGTCGCGGCCGGTGCTGATGGTTCGCCATGTGCTGCCCAACTCGCTGGACGAGGTACTGGTCAACGCCACCTTCCAGATCGGCGGCGTCACGCTGATCATGTCCGGTCTGGCCTTCATCGGTGTCGGCGCACAGCCCCCGAGCGCCGAGTGGGGTGCCATGGCCGCCTCCGCCTCCGCGTACATGGGCACGGACTGGGCCGCAGCCGTGCTGCCGGGGCTGCTCATCACGGTGTCGGTGGTGGCCTTCGGCCTCCTCGGCGACATGCTCCAGGTCCGGCGCGATCCCGCTCTGCGAGGTGGCCGATGACGACGACTTCCTCCTCCCCGCTGCTGACGGTGCGAGGGCTCACCGCCGACGTCCCCCGGGCCCGACTGGTCGACGGTGTGCAACTGGACGTCGCGGCAGGAGAGTTCCTCGCTCTCGTGGGTGAGTCCGGATCGGGCAAGAGCGTCACCGCGCGGGCCCTGACGCGGCTGGACCCCGACGTGGTCCTCGGTGGGGAGGTCCTGCTGGACGGCCGGAACCTGCTGGCACTGCCCGAGCGTGAGCTGCGCGCCGTACGCGGCGGCCAGGTCGGCATGGTCTTCCAGGACCCGCTGCGGGCCTTCAACCCGGTGCGCACGGTCGGCGTCCAGGTCGCCGAACCGCTGCTGCTGCGCGGCACCCCGCGCAGACAGGCCCTGGACCGGGCCGCGGAGCTCCTCGACGACATGGGGGTCCCGCGGGCCCGCGAGCGGCTCACGGCCTACCCGCATGAACTCTCCGGCGGGATGCGGCAACGTGCCGCCATTGCCATGGCCCTGATCGGCGGCCCCAGGCTGCTCGTCGCCGACGAGCCCACCACGGCCTTGGACGTCAGGGTCCAGGAGAAGGTACTCGCCCTCATCCGGAAAGCCGGCGACGAACGCGGACTGGGTGTCCTGTTCATCACCCACGATCTCGGCCTGGTGGCCGGATATGCCGACCGCGTCTGCGTCATGTACTCCGGCCGACTGGTCGAACAGGCCGAGACCGAGGCACTGTTCACGCACCCACGGCACCCCTACACCCGTGACCTGCTCGCCGCGGTGCCGCGGCCCGACCGACGCGGTGCCGAGCTCGTCGCCATACCTGGCTCCGCGCCCGCACCCGAGCGACGGCCGGCCGGCTGCGCCTACCACCCGCGCTGTGCCCAGCACCTGGACCGCTGCCGCACCGAGACTCCCGCGCTGCGTGCCAGCGCCGCCTGTCACCTGCTGGATCCGGTGCCCGAGGAGGTGCCCACCGCATGAGCGAACTCCTACGCATCGACGGACTGTGCAAATCGTTCAAGGGAGTTCCCGTCCTCGACAAGGTCGGAATGTCCGTCGCCGAGGGAGGGGCGGCCGGCCTGGTCGGCGAGTCCGGCTCCGGCAAGACCACGCTGATCCGCTGCCTGATGGGCCTGGAGACCCCCGACGAAGGGGTGATCCGCTACCGCGGGTCCGATCTGGCAGGCGGCTCTCGTGAGCTGTGGCGCAGGTTCCGCGGCGAAGCTCAACTCGTCTTCCAGGACCCCTACTCCAGCCTGAATCCGCGCCGAACCGTCGAGCAGCTGGTGGCCGAGCCGCTGACCGTCCACCGCC
The DNA here is from genome assembly GCF_052663305.1 of Streptomyces cyslabdanicus. Taxonomy (NCBI): domain Bacteria; kingdom Bacillati; phylum Actinomycetota; class Actinomycetes; order Kitasatosporales; family Streptomycetaceae; genus Streptomyces; species Streptomyces cyslabdanicus. Next base: position 95,917 of record NZ_JBQRUW010000041.1, on the reverse strand, counting down.
GCGGACTCGACCGGGCGCAGCGCCGGACCCTGGTGCTGTCGGCCCTCGAACGGGTGGGCATGGACGGCGCGGACCTGCTCCGCCGCCACCCGGTCTCCTTCTCCGGCGGCCAGCGGCAGCGCATCGCCATCGCCCGCGCCCTGGTGCTGGAACCGCACCTGCTGGTGTGCGACGAACCGGTGTCCGCTCTGGATGTCTCCGTGCAGGCCCAGGTCGTCAACCTCCTCCGCCGGGCATGCCGGGACCTCGGCACCACCTTGCTGTTCGTCGCCCACGACCTCGCCGTGGTCGGGCATCTCTGCGACACCGTCACCGTCCTCGCACACGGCCGCGTCGTCGAGCATGGCCCCACCGGCCAGGTCTTCACCTCTCCGGCCGAGGAGTACACGCGCGAACTCCTGGCCGCCGTCCCCGTCCCGGATCCCCGAGCGGCGCGCACCCGCCGCGAGCACACCCAGGAAGGCAGAACCTCATGACTCCACGAGGCAGGACCCGATGACTCCATCCAACGCCGAGCGCAGCCCCCGCATCGGCACCGACATCCGGCACATCGAGGGCACCACTCTGTGGGGCCAGGGCCCCGAGCTGCTCGACGCGGTGGCCGCGCAGGGCCTCGACGGCGTCAACATCCGTACTCTGTACGAGCTTTCGCCCACGTTGGACCGCGGTCGCCTGGCCGAGTTCGCCTCCCACGCCGATGCCCTGGGACTCTACGTGGAGATGGGCATCGGCAGGGTGAACCCCTTCAATACCGCCGAGCTCCCCGCGGTCCGGGCACTCGGCCAGGGCGACTACCTGGCAGCGATGACCCGGATGGTCGAGATCTGCGCCGACCGGGGCTGGCACACCCTGTGGACGGCCTGCGGCGGCTTCACCTTCTTCCCCGGCATCCACGCCACGGACCGGTACCGCACCGACGCGGACTGGTCCGAACAACTCCGGATCACCGAAGCGTTCCTGAGGAAGCTGGCACCGGTGCTGCGAGCGAACGGCTGCCGCCTCGCGGTGGAGACCCACGAGGAGATCACCAGCCACGAGGTCGTCCGCCTCGTCGAGGCGGCCGGTCCCGACGCCGTCGGCATCTGCCTCGACCCCGGCAACCTGCCCCTCAACGGCGAGGACCCCATGGCCGGGATCCGTCGCGTCGCCCCCTACGTCGTCAGCACCCAGCTGCGCGACGTGGCGCTGTGGCCGCGGGTCGGCGAGATCAGCCGGTTCCTGGCCCCCTGCGGCGAAGGCGTCCTGGACTGGACCGAGGTGCTACGGCTGCTCCTGGACACAACTCCGGACCTGAACCTGACCATCGAGGGCATCGGCGGCACCCGCGCCGAGCTCCGCGTCCCCTGCACCGACACGGCATGGCTCGCCGGCCAGCCCGACCTCGACCCCGCCGAGATCGCCGTACTCCAGCAGCTCGCCACCGACTACCGCAAACGAGCCGAAGCCGGCACCGCACCCGGGCTGGACCTGCTGGAACTCCACAGCGACACCTGGCGCGCAGCGCACGACGACTTCGTCTACACCTCCGCCGCACACCTGCGCGCCTGCGTGGCCGCGCTCGCCTGACCCGCCCCCGCCCTCCCCCGATCAGAAGGGACCCTTCGCCCGTGACCACCACAGCTCCCACCGACCTGTCCGGCCTCGCCCAGGCCGTCGGCTGCCAGGTCGTCCTGCCCGGCGACCGCGACTACAACCGTCTGCGCGCCGTCTGGAACGCCGACATCGACCGCCGCCCTGCCGCGATCGTCCGCTGCACCACCGCCGAGCACGTCAGCGCCGGCCTCACCTGGTGCCGCGAACGGAACCTGCCGATCACCGTGCGCGGCGGCGGCCACAACCTGGCCGGCACAGCGGTCGCCGACGGCGCCGTGCTCATCGACACCCGCCTGCTCGCCGCCGTCCGCATCGACCAGGCTGCCGGACTCGTCCATGTGGGCGCCGGCTGTGTCTGGGGCGAGGTCGACCGCGCCTGCGAGGACCTGGGCATCGCCGTGCCCGCCGGAGTCGTCTCGCACACCGGCGTCGCCGGCCTCACCCTCGGCGGCGGCTTCGGCTACCTGGCCCGCCAGTTCGGCCCCACCATCGACCACCTGGAGGAAGTCGAGGTCGTCGTCGCGGACGGACGCATCCTCACCGCCAACCGGGAGCAGCACCCGGACCTGTTCTGGGCCCTCAAGGGCGCCGGACACAACTACGGCGTCGCCACCCGCTTCACCTTCCGCTACGTCGCCCTGCCCGGCCTGGCCACCGTCCGCATCCACCTCTACGGCGCCGACGACCGGCTCGCCGTACTGCGCGCCTTCCGCGACCGCGCCGTCGACGCGCCGCGCCAGGTCGGCTCCTACCTGCGCCTGTACACCAGCCCCGAGTACTGGTCCCCGCTCCCGGCCGCCCACCGCGGCAAGCCCATTCTCTCCCTGGCCACCGTCACCTACGGCGACCCGGCCGACGAGCCCCGGCTCACCGCACCGCTCTTCGAGGGCCCCGAGCCGATCTACACCAGCGTCCGCACCCTCCCGCACGTCACACTCCAGCACGCCACCGACGACGAGTTCCGTTACGGCCTCCGCCACTACTGGAAGCACGCCTTCCTGCGGGAACTCCCCGACGAGGCACTGGACGTGCTGCTGCACTGGGCCGACTCCTACCCCGGCCACCCGCTCAACGCCAGCGCCGCGATCGCCCACCAGGTGATGTGCCCCTTCGAGATGTTCGCCGGCTCCTCGGAGGCACCTGTCCAGCGCGACGACGCCCTGCCCGAGTTCGGTTCGATGCGGTTCGCCGCCAACATCGGCGCCGACTGGGAGTTCCCCGAGGAGAAGCCGGAACTCGTGGCCTGGGCACGCGGGTTCAGCGCCGCCCTGGACCCGTGGCAGAGCGGAACCTACATCAACTTCACCTCCGTCCAGGGCGACGACGACGTCGCCCGCGCCGTCTACGGCGACAAGTACGAGCGCCTGGTGCGGGTCAAGAAGGAGTACGACCCCGACAACGTCTTCCGCCGCGGCCTGGTCGACCTGTCCGACAACGGCGACGACACCTCCGGAGCCCGCACATGAGCCCCCGGATCGGTGTCGACGCCAGCAAGCTCCCCGGCTCCGAGCGGCACGGGCCCCTGTGGAGCCTGGACCGGGCCGTCGAACTCGGGCTGGAGGGAGTCTTCTTCCGATCCGTCTGGGACCTCAGCGACACCCTCGACGCCGGGGAACTCGCGGAGGTCTCCGCGGTCGCCCGCGAGCGCGGCCTCTACCTGGAGGTCGGTACCGCCAAGTGCAATCCCTTCGCCGCCCCCGAGGCCCGGCGCGTTCGCGAACTCGGGGACGGCGACTACCTGCTGGGCTTCGCGCGGCTGATCCGCGCGGCCGCCGGCGCCGGCATCACCGAGCTGTGGACCGCCACCGCCAACTACCAGTTCCGCATCCCCGGCATGTACGCGTGCGACCGCTTCCGCACCGACGTGGACTGGTCCGACCAGCTTGCCGCCGCCACCACCGTGCTGCGCCGCATCGCGCCCGTCCTGCGCGACACCGGAACCCACCTGAACATCGAGACCCACGAGGAGATCAGCAGCTTCGAGACGGTCCGCCTGGTCGAGGACTCCGCCCCGGACGTGATCGGCATCTGCTTCGACACCGCCAACGTGCTGGTACGCGGCGAGGACCCGGTCGCCGCGGCCCGCCGCGTCGCCCCGCATGTCCGCCAGACCCAACTGCGCGATGCCGCCCTGCTCCTCAGCCCCGACGACAGCGGCCGCATCGACCGCTGGCTCGCCCCAGTGGGCCAGGGCGTCATCCACTGGGATCAGCTGCTCTCCGTGCTGCTCGACCAGGCCCCCGACGCCACGTGGTCCATCGAGGGAACCGTCGCCGCGGCTGGGCTCAGCGGCCTCGCGCTGAGCCTGTGGACCACCGATCCCATCTGGCGCACCGCGCATCCCGACCTGACCGACGGCGAACTCGACCGGGTCCGCGCCCTCACCCACCACTACGAGCAACAGGCGCAGGCTGGCGAGCGCCCGGACCGCACCGCCCTGACCGCCCCCTCCACCGAACAGGACGCCGTCGACTTCATCACCGCCAGCGCGGGCGAACTGCGCCGTCGTCTTGCCCGCCTCCAGCAGAAGGAGCACACCGTCGCATGAACACGCCCAGTGTCCCGGTCAACAGGCTGATCGACGTCCACCACCATGCCGAGCTGGAGGTGATGAAGGCCAAGCGGGCCGAACTCGGCGTCCCGCTGCCCTCGTTCGTGCCCGAGTGGACCCCGCAGATCGGCATAGAGCGGATGGATCTGACCGGCACCACTCTGTCCGTCCTCTCCATCCCGGGCGGTGCCTCCTTCTGCCCGCCGGCGGAGCAGGCGGCCTTCACCCGGACCATCAACGAGTCGCTCGCCGACCTGGTTCGCGAACATCCCACCCGCTACGGCGCGTTCGCCTGCCTGCCGATGCCCGACCCGGACGCCTGCGTCAAGGAGGCCGTGCACGCCCTCGACGAACTAGGCCTGGACGGGGTGTGTATGCACACCAGCTACGACGGCGCCTACCTCTCCGATCCCGCCTACACGGACCTGCTCGCCGAACTCGACCGCCGCGCCACACCCGTGTTCACCCACCCCATCCTCCCCGAACCGGTCGCCGACCTGCCACCGGCCCTCCTGGAGGGCACCTTCGACACCACCCGCATGGCCACCAAACTCGCCGGCGCGGACGTCTTCGCCCGGTTCCCCGGCATCCGCTTCATCCTCCCGCACACCGGCGGCATGGTCCCCTACCTCAAGTGGCGCATCGCCATGTACAAGCTGACGGGCGCCGACTGGCGCATCGAGACCGACCCCGCCGACGTCCCCCGCGAGATCGCCAAGCTCGACGGCATCTACTACGACACCACGCTCAACATGGGACCGGTGCAGAAGCTGGAGAGCCACGAGCGGATCCTCTTCGGCACGGACATCCCCTTTTCCTGCGACTCCGTCCTGGGTATCCAGCGCGAGTCCGTCTTCGCCGACGCCGCCGCCCTCGGCCAGGATCACGTCGACGCCATCGCCTACGGCAACGCCTTCCGCCTCTTCCCCAAGATCGCCGAGCGCCTGTCATGACTCTGCTGCTCACCCGCTCCGACGTGCTGCGCATGCTGACCTTCCGACAGGTCATCGACGCGGTCGAGCAGGCACACGCGGAACTCGCCCGCGGCGGAGCCGCCCAGCCCGCCCCGGCCGCCCTGCGCCTGCCCGGCTCCGACTCGGTCTACGTGCCCATGGCAGCCGCCTCCGCCCATGCGCGGGCGGTCGGGGTCAAGCTGCTCGCCGACATCCCGAGGAATGCCGGACGCGGACTCCCCGTCCAGCAGACCACCCTGATGATCATCAACACGGAGACCGGAGCGTGTGAGGCCCTGCTCGACGGCGCCGCGGTCACCCGCTACCGCACGGCCGCCGCGTCGGCGGTCGCCAGCCGCCACCTGGCCAGGCCGGACAGCCGTGTCCTCGGCCTGGTCGGCGCCGGCGCCCAGGCCCGGGCCCATGCCCTCGCTCTCAGAGCCGTCCTGCCCATCGAGCAGGTGCGGATCTGGAACCGCAGCCCGGAGCGGGCGGTCGCGCTTGTCGCCGAACTCGGTGCCGAAGGGTTCGGCGCGGAGGCGGTGGACGACATCCGCAAAGCCGTGTCGGGCGTGGACGTGCTGTGCACCGTTACCCCTTCACATGACCCTCTCGTTCGCGGTGCCTGGTTCCAGCCGGGCCTCCACGTCAACGCGGTCGGCGCGCCACCCCGGCCCGACCACCGCGAGATCGACACCGACGGAGTCCTGAACTCCCGTGTCGTCGTCGACTCCTACGCCACCGCGTTGGAGAAGTCGGGTGACGTCCTGTTGCCCCTGCACGAAGGAGCCATCACCAAGGAGCACTTCCGCACCGAACTGGGTCAGGTCATCACCAGCGCCCAGCCCGGCCGCGAGTCACTCGAGCAGATCACGCTCTACAACTCCGTGGGCCTCGGCTTGCAGGACGTCGCCACCACACGCCTCCTCATCGACCAGGCGGAGGAACTCGGGATGGGGACCCGGTTCGACCTGACGCTATGACACCTGGCGGGGTGCGGGCAGTCAACCGATCTGAGCCGCCCGCGCAGCGCCGGCGCATCTGACGGCCGGCGTGTTCGGCGGTCACCGGTCTGCCACTGGCGCCAGACCGGCTCCTCGGGCTCGTACACCGGAGGAGATGCGCAGGGAGACGAGCCACGGCCGAGTTCGTCGGCGAGCGCGTGGGCGTTCTCGATGGCCACGTGGCCACGCGGTGTCATGGGCAAGGACAGGGCAGCACGGCCAGCAGGCGGCCAGAGGACTCCATCTCCAAGGAGAATCTGCTCCGGCGCCGCTCGCGCGGGAGACGACGCGTCGTGACCGTCATGCTGAGTCCCAGACAACAAGCTCAAGTCCCGCGTTCGACATAATTCGTCTCGCCTGGAGGCGCGAAGTCCCCGCTGACCTGCAGGCTCTCCGTCTGCGCCCCGAATCGCCCGTTTCTCTAGGCATAGAGAAACGGGCAGGTCAGCGGCCTGGCCGATCAGGCCGCTGGGCCAACAATGGGCCGAAGCGAAGTGGAGACAAACTTCCCTGAAACGGGGCAAGTTGGCGACGTCAGGGCGAGGTCCGTGATCGACGCTCTATCGTCGATCAGTAGCGGCCCTCGCAGCGGTCGTGGTCATCGGGCTTCGCCCGCGTGTTCCGCGATGTGGTCATCTCGCTCCACATTGCAGAAGAAATCTCGCCACATCTCTTGACCGGGCCCGCCGTTCCCTCTACTTTCCGAAGTGCGGTAATTAATGACCGTATCGCGGGAGGCAGTGCACGCCTTGGTTGGAGCCGGCGCCAATCAGGAAGACACCGACGCGATGGTCCAGGACGCAATCGACATCGATGCGCTCGGCCGGCTCGACGGCGGCTTCGTCGAGCCGGGGGTGAACAAGGCCGCTTTGATCGTCGGCATGCCGCTCGCGGAATTCGAGACGGTCATGGACGGCAACTCGCTTCCCAGCGCTTGACAGGCGAAGTGCGCGTCAGGCTCTGATATATCGCATTCAATCCGCCGGTAAAGGATGAGACATGAGTCGATCTCGATCCCCCCGTCATGAGTTCCCCGTTCTCTCGCGCGCCGAGCGAGACCGTCGATGGACGGCCCTCCAGGAATTCATGCGGCGCAACAACATCGAAGGATTGCTTGTCTTCGGCAGCGGCCGCGACAAGTGGGACCGCTACGTGACCAACGAGGTCGGCGGTATCGCGGCGCTTTCGCTGGATGCCGAACCGGCTTACCTGGTGGGGCGATTCCCGCTCCCGCGGTTCGACGAACCGGGACAGGCGTTCGATCGATGGGTTTCGGATGTGCGGCTCGGCCCGCCCGTCAAGACGATCACGGACTTCCTGTGTGAAAGGGGGCTGGATGACAAGCGAGTCGGAGTCGTAGGGCTGAGCAGCAGGATCCACGTCGAACCGGCCGGGTCGATTCCGTACAGCTCGTGGATCGCCATCACGGCAGCCAACCCGAAAACGCAGTTCGTTGACGTCGCCGAGCAGTTCGAAATGATGACGATGGTCAAGAGCCCCGAAGAGCAGGAGATGCTTCGCAAGGCCGCTGAAATCGGGGACACCGCCTGCCAGGCCTTCATCGATGCCTGCCGGCCAGGTGCGCGAGAAAGCGAGGTGGGCGGTGCGGCGCTCGGAGCCATCGTCGCCGCGGGCGGCTGGATGGCGTTCCCCACCCTGATCATGCGATCCGGACGCAATCGATTCGCCTGGGGAGTTCCCGAATGGACCTCCATGGGCGGCGGGTCGCGAACGATCCAGGCCGGAGACTCCGTGTCAGCCGAACTGTTTTCGTTCTACGGCGGCTTCGAAACCCAGCAGCAGATCGACGTGTCGGTCGGTGAGCCCGATGACGACCTGGCATTCGTCGCCGATGTCGCCACGCAGTCCTATCGGCGTGGGCTCGAGATCCTGCGACCCGGCGTGAAGTTCTCCCAGCTTTCCGACGCCATGCATGAGCCCCTCGTGGCGGCGGGATGCTGGAACACCGGTCCACACATTCAGACGGTGTCTCCGGTGATCTTCAACAGCCCCACCCACATCAATGTCGCGATCGACCCCGGGATGGCGCACCTCCCTGCCCTGCCTCCCGAAGTACCGCGCGACGGTGAGTTCACCGTCGAAGCCGGGGTCGCCTTCGCGTTCGAGCCGAATGCTCTGCGGAATCAGCGCCGCGTATGTATCGGAGGAACCGTTCTCGTCACTGAAAACGGGTACGAGGAACTGAACAGTGTCCCCAACCAGCTCCATGTGGTTCCCGCCTAGTACCCGGGTGTACGGCCGGCGCGAGAGACTGAATCGCAAACAAAACGGGGGACTTGACCGCAAGAAATCCGCCCCTCATCCATGGGAAACGGTCGGCGGCCGACACGTATCGCGCAGGCGATGCATTACGGCATGGAGAATGATGACCATTTTTGTGCGCACCCGGCGGCTTGGAATCGCCTCCGCTGCCTTGGCTCTTGTCCTGCTGCCGACCGGCTGCGGAGGAGCAGACTCCGGCACCGGGGACCGCAAGCAGACGATCGCCCTGTCAGGGACCATCAACACCCTGGACCCGGTGCTGTCCACACAGATCCAGAACGACACCCCCTCAGGGATGATGTATGACACCCTGATCGATTATGACGCCAAGAGCAAGGTGACGCCGTATCTGGCCGAGAGCTGGAAGGTGTCGCCGGACGTCCGCTCGCTGCACTTCACGCTCCGCCAGGGAGTCACCTTCCACGACGGAACTCCCGTCACAGCGGACGACGTGGTGTACACACTCAACCGTGTGAAGGCTCTGGGTATCGGTGTCGCGTCCCTCACAAGCAGCTACGCGTCGTCGACAGCCATCGATTCGCACAACGTCGAGATCAAGTTGTCGCGCCCCGATTCCAGCTTTCTCGGTGCACTGTCGCGCGTGTACATTCTCAACTCGAAATTGGTCAAGCAGCACGAAGGTTCCGATCACGCGCAGGCATGGCTCGCCTCACATGAGGCCGGCAGCGGTGCTTACGCTCTGACCTCCTTCAAGCCAGGAAGCTCCATAGAGACGTCCCGCTACGCGAAGTACTTCGACTTCAAGGCGAGCCGCCCCGAGCATTTCGTGCTGCCCAACAGCGAAGAGTCGTCATCCATACGCGACATGCTCCTGTCTGGCGACCTGGACGTCGGGGTGACCATGTCTCCCGCCGATGTGGAGCCGTTCAGGAAGAACAGCTTGTACAAGGTGGTCGAGCTTCCCTTCGCCGCCCAGAGCTACCTGGTCTTCAACAACAAGTCGCCAGTCCTGTCCGACAGGAGAGTCCGGGAAGCGATAACGCTTTCCTACGACTACAAGGGGGCGCTGTCCAGCATCCTGCGCGGCAACGGGAAAATCGCAACAGGAGTGGTTCCCAGCTTCTTCTCATGTCACGCAGAATTCCCGACGCCGGCTCAGGACCAGGGCCGTGCCAAGAAACTTCTGAAAGAGGCCGGCGCGAGCGGCCGCACGTTCAACCTGGTCTACCCCGAGGGTCTTTCGGAACTCAAGGCCCAGGCCACTCTTCTCCAGTCGAATCTGCGAGACGTCGGCCTGACGGTGAGCCTTCGGTCGGTCACCTTCGCCGCCTACCTCGGCATGCTCAGTAAGCCGCAGACCACGCCCGACATGGCTCTTGTATGGGATGCGCCGCTGTACCCCGACCCAGGTCAGATGCTCTACAGCAAATTCGACTCGAAGTTCGTGGGAACCGGAGCGAACTACTCGCAATACAGCAACCCACGCGTCGACAAACTGCTGACCCAGGCGCTGTCCGATCCCAGCGAAAGCGACCGGTGCAATCTCTACAAACAGGCTGAGACGATCATTCACGACGACTACGCCATCGCGCCACTGCTCAACGGTACGAACCTGGTCGTGACGCGAGCTGACATCTCGGGAGTGACGTTCAGTCCCATCCATCCCTCAGTCAACCCGCTGTACCTGAAGGTGGGGTAGCGAATCAATGGCGGACCTGCTCATCTTCACGGCCAAGCGCCTGGCGCTCGCCATCGTCACCCTCTGGGGACTTGCGACCATCGTCTTCTTGATGATCAAGGCTATTCCCGGAGACGAGGCACGGGTCGCCGCGGGCCGCGGCGCCTCGCCCGAGTTAGTAGAACAGGTCCGCCACCGACTGGGACTCGATTCGTCCCTCGGTACGCAGTACTTCCGCTACCTCGACCGACTGGTGCACGGCGATCTGGGAACATCGATCGCGACGTTGCGGCCGATCCGGCAGGATCTGAGTGCGGTACTCCCGTCCACCGTCGAACTCGTCCTGGCCGCGATGGTGATCAATCTCGTCGTGGGGATCGCCATCGGGGTAGTCGCTGCGAGTTGGCGAGATCGCACACCGGATTTCGTGAGCCGGCTGCTGGCCGTCATGTGGGGTGGAATGCCGATATTTTGGGTCGGCGTGATGTTGCATTACCTCCTGGGGACAAAGTTCGGCCTCGTTCCGTCCACCGGCCAACTCTCTTTCGGAGTCGATGTGCCCACGCGAACAGGCGCGGTGACCATTGACGCGCTGTTGGCCGGTGACCTGCACGCCTTCGGAGACGCCCTGTATCACCTCATGCTGCCGGCCGCCATCATGGCAGCTCCCTTTTGCGCGGTAACGATGCGGACAGTGCGCTCGGCCATGCTGTCCCAACTCGAGCAGGAATACATCCTGGTCGTCATCGCGAAGGGGGCGTCCCGGTCACGGGTGCTGTTGGGCCACGCACTCCGCAACGCGTTGGTCCCGTCGCTCACGATCGTCGGCCTGCAATTCGGGTGGATGGTGGGGGGAACCGTCTTGGTGGAGGCCATCTTCACGCGACAGGGAATCGGTTCGTACATCGGCTCAGCCGTGACGCAGAAGGACTCCTTCGCCGTTCTTGGCGGCGTCCTGTTCATCGGGGGTGTCGTCATCATCGCAAGCCTCGTGGTCGATCTGCTGCAGATGGTGCTCGACCCGCGCGTTCGGGCCGCCGAGGGGAGTGCCGCATGAGTACGGTGACCAAGCCGATGATGGTCGGCTCTGCCCTTCTGCGCCGGCGGCCGTCGGGGGGCGCCATGTGGTTCAACCGGTTCATCATCTTCCTGGCGCTGCTGTTGCTGGTCGTCGCGGTGTTCGGAGATCGCCTGGCGCCTCTTGATCCTTACCGGGTCATGCCCCACGACGCACTGCTTCCGCCAAGTCGCGAGCACTGGTTCGGGACAGATCAGCAAGGGCGGGACGTCTTCAGCCGCCTGCTCGTCGGCGCGCGAAGCACTTTGCTGTCGTCCGTCCTCATCGTCGCTGCCGGGGCTTTCATCGGCGTCGCCATCGCCGCAGTCGCAGCGTCGGTGCCCAGGTGGCTCGATCAACTCATCATGCGTATCTGCGATATCGCGCTCGCCTTGCCGAACATGGTCCTCGCACTGGGCATCGCGATGGCTCTGGGCCCCAGTCTGCGATCGGCGCTTATCGCACTCGTCATCAGCCTGTGCCCCTCATACATCCGGATGTCACGTGTCGTCATGCGGGAGACGATGACGGCAAGTTACTTCGAGGCCGCACGACTCATGGGCGCCTCTCGATGGCGCATCGTCACCCGGCACCTGCTTCCGAACTCGACGGACCTGCTAGGGGTTCAGGCGGCGTTCGACGTGGGTGGAATGGCACTGATGCTCGGCGGCCTGTCCTTCATCGGTGTAGGCGCTCAGCCTCCCAGCGCGGAATGGGGCGCCATGGCGGCCGACGGTCGCAGCGAAGTGATCACGGCCTGGTGGATGGCGTTCTTTCCGGGCGTCGCCATCACCCTGTCGGTCATCACGTTCGGCCTGCTCGGTGAACTGCTGCAGACCTGGCGAGACCCCAACCTTCGGGAGACCTCATGAACACCTCTCCTGAGGCGCGCAGCGAAAGCCCCTACGAGTCGCCTTCAACCGGCCAAGCCGACGGGCGTACCCCGGTTCTGACGATCGAGGACCTGAGCGTGTCGCTCGAGCGTGACGGCCGATCGGTCACACTGGTCGACCAGGTGAACCTGACCGTGATGCCGAAAGGGCGGGTTGCACTCGTTGGTGAATCAGGTTCGGGTAAGACCCTGACCGCTCACGCCGTCATGGGCCTCACGCGCAAGCTTCGCGTAGGCGGACGGATCACATTCCAGGGGCGGGATCTGGTGTCCATGGGCGAGCGCGAGATGCGGTCGATCCGTGGAGCAGAGATCGGCATGGTCTTCCAGGACCCGCTGCGCGCCCTGGACCCGATCACGACCATCGGAGCCCAACTCGCCGAGCCGCTCCGCATCAGGGGCGTCGGGAAGCGCGAGGCCTACGACCGAGCGGCAGGCATCCTCGACGACGTCGGCGTCGCGCGCGCCAAGGACCGGCTCAAGGCCTATCCGCATGAGTTCTCCGGAGGCATGCGGCAGCGAGTCGTTCTGGCCATGGCCCTCATCGCCCAGCCTCGCCTTCTGATCGCGGACGAGCCCACGACCGCACTGGATGTCAGAGTCCAGGAGCAAGTCCTGGCCCTGATCGACCGCGTAGCCGAAGACCGCGAACTCGCTGTTCTCCTGATCACTCACGACCTGGGGGTCGTGTCCGGCTTCGCCGACCGCGCCGCGGTCATGTACGCCGGCCGCATCGTGGAGGAGAACCGTGTGGACAGGCTCTTTCTGTCCCCGCGCCACCCCTACACTCGCGGTCTTCTCGGCGCCGTGCCCCGGGTCAGAGGCGATCGAGAGCTGATCTCCATTCCCGGTTCCCCCGCCGCGCCCATCAGCCGGCCGGCGGGGTGTGCCTTCCACCCGCGCTGCAGCCGAAGCACCGACGCCTGTACAGAGATCGTGCCGGCACTTCGCGCGACAGCAGACACGGGGACCGTCGCGTGCCTCGTTGCCGACGTCGGCGCGGCCAAAGGAGTGACATGAGTGCAGTCGTCAAGATCACCGGCCTGAACAAGACCTACGGCGCGCGCGGCAGAGCGGTCCCGGTGCTACGCGATGTGACCCTTCAGGTGGAACGGGGAGAGGTGACGGGACTGGTCGGTGAATCAGGCTCCGGCAAGTCCACGCTGATCCGCTGCTACACAGGCCTGACCAAGGCCGACAGCGGACGATTGTGGTACGACGACATCGACTTGACGCGCGCGTCGCGCAGCCAACGGCGTCGAGTCCAGCAAGAGGTGCAGGTCGTCTTCCAGGACCCGTACTCCAGTCTCGACCCACGCATGAGCGTCGGCAAGCTTGTCGGTGAGGGCCTGGCGATCCATCGACTGGCCGGCGGCTCCGAGGCGCGGGACAGAATCGCCGAGGCCTTGGAGATGGTGGGACTGGACGCGAAGGACATGGAGCGTTACCCGCGGTCCTTCTCGGGAGGGCAACGCCAGCGCATTGCGATCGCGCGCGCCATTGTCATGCGACCCCGCCTGCTGATCTGCGACGAACCCGTGTCGGCTCTTGACGTGTCCGTGCAGGCGCAGGTGCTGAATCTCCTGCGCACCATGCAGCGGCAGCTCGAACTGACTGTCCTGTTCGTCGCCCACGACCTGGCCGTCGTGCACCAACTCTGCGACCAGGTCGCCGTACTGTGCCAGGGCCGTATCGTCGAGCAGGGTTCGAAACGAGGGGTCTTCGACGGCCCTTCCGCGCCCTACACGCGTGAGCTGCTGGAGGCCATCCCGGATCTCCATTCATTCAAGCGGATGCCCCGGTCCTGAAGCCCCTCGACCGAGGACGAAGAACTGATCCGGCACTGCCATACGTCACGCAACAGAGGCGGTCGACATTGAGAATCGGTTGGGATGTCCATCTGGCCGGCACTGCTCTGCCATCCGACGTGGTTTCTCCTTTAGCCGCACTGGCCAGGACCAGAGACCTCGGGCTCGAAGGCGCACTGTTCAGAACACTGTACGAGATCACGCCCAGCCTCGACGGGGCGGTCTTGTCCGACGTCGCGGACGCGGCAAAGGACTTGGACCTGTATCTGGAGTTCGGTGCCGGCATGGTCAATCCGTTCATGACCGCTGAACAGCCGCATGTGCGGGAGCTCGGAGACGGCAGTTACCTGGCGGGCATGGAAAGAATGATCGAGGCGGCTGCAGCCGTCGACTGTCATGAAATATGGACGACCACCGGCCGCTTCAAGCACGGACTCCCGGCGAGCTTTGCAACGGATCGGTTCCGGACGGACACGACGTGGAGCGACCAGCTCGCCGCCACCGAGAACTTTCTTCGTGACCTGGCACCGTGCCTGCGGCATCACGGAACTCACCTCAACCTCGAGACCCACGAAGAGATCACGACCTTCGAACTCGTGCGCCTGGTGGAAGCAGTCGGAGACGACGCACTGGGGATCACGTTCGACCCGGCCAACGTGGTGATGGTCGGTGAGCACCCCACGGCGGCAGCACGCCGCATCGCTCCCTATGTCCGGATGACACATCTGCGTGACGTCGCCCTGTGCTTCGCCCATGGCCGACTCACACGATTCGTCGTGCCGTGCGGCCGAGGGGTCATCCGCTGGGATGCACTCCTGGAGGCATTGCAGGACAGCCCCAGCTCATTGAACGGTTCGATCGAGGCAGTGGGGCACTCGCGTATCCCCTTCGCGATGGACGTCCACGAGCCACGATGGCTCGCAGCCCACCCGGACTTGGCGGTGCCGGAGTTCGCCGGCCTGGCCGAGTCGGCGCAGGCGTACAGACGAGCCGTGTCAGCCGGCGACAGGCCGGGATTCCAAGAACTCAGCAAGCCGGACGACGCTCTCACCCTGGAACGGTTCGCAGTCGAGTGCGCCGACCATCTGCGAGCTGTGTCGCAGTCACTGAGCCGCGATCACGCGAGCGCAGAAGCAGCTCACGTACCAGCCGGCCAGCCCAACACCGAGGAGTTCTCATGACCTCAATTGCCAACGCTCGAATCAGCGAACTCGCCTCTCTGGTCTCACAGCCACTCGTGCTGCCGGGCGCCCCGTCCTACGATGTGGCCCGCCGCGTCTGGAACGCCGACGTCGACCGTAAGCCTGCGGCGATCGTCCGCTGCGCATCGGCGACGGATGTCGCGAAGGCGCTGCGATGGTGTCTCGACAACGACGTCGATGTCACTGTGCGCGGTGGTGGTCACAACCTCGCGGGTACGGCGGTCATGGACGACGCCGTGATGCTGGACATGGGGCCCCTGAACCAGGTCCGGTTTCACCACGACCGCGAGCTGGTCACGGTAGGGGGCGGCTGCCGCTGGGGCGATGTGGACCGGCCCGCGGCCGATCGCGGTGTCGTCGTCCCGGCTGGCGTCGTGTCGCATACGGGCGTCGCAGGTCTGACGCTCGGGGGCGGGGCCGGTTACCTCTCCCGTCTCCTGGGCGCAACCGCTGACTACCTGGTGTCAGCACAGGTCGTCCTCGCGAGCGGGGAGATCGTGACTGCATCGGCCGACGAGCACGCCGACCTCTTCTGGGCCCTCAAGGGCGCGGGGCACAACTTCGGGATCGTCACGTCCTTCACGTTCCGTCACGTGCCGGTGCCCGGCGAGGCACACGTACGGCAGGCATTCTTCGCAGCCGATGACCGGCTCTCGGTGCTCCAGTTCTTCCGCGACTGGGCGATGACGGCGCCGGACTCGGTCACGACGTATGCGCGCCTCCTTGAGGTGCCCCCCTACTGGTCGCAGATTCCCACGCCCCACCGCGGCCGCCCGGTGCTGAACATCACGACTGTTCACTACGGCGACGAGAACGAGTCCTTCCGGGTCACCGAGCCGATGTTCAGGGCCGCGGAGCCCGTGTGGTCCCAGTCGTACCAGGTGCCGCACGTCCGGCTGCAGCACGCCTGCGACGACGAGTTCCGATACGGGGTCGGGCACTACTGGAAGCACTCCTACCTGACTGCTCTGCCCGACGCAGCCTTCGAGACGATGATCGACTACTCGGATCGGTATCCTGGCCGGCATCTTCAGGCACATGCGAATATCGCACCGCAGATGCAGTGCCCCTTCGAGATCCAGACCGGTGGCGGCGCGAACTCCCGGGTCGACCCGGACTCGACCTCGATGACCGAGCGCAAGGACCAGTGGGGTGCGAACGTCGGCGCGGACTGGGAATTCGCATCCGAGAAGACCGAACTGGTGGCGTGGGCCCAGGAGTTCTCCGACCAGCTGGGGAAGTATCAGGGAAGTACCTACATCAACTTCACGAGCGTCCAGGGCGACGAACAGCTTGCGCGGCTGGTCTACGGAGACAAGTACGAACGTCTCGCCGCGGTCAAGAAGGTCTACGATCCGAACAACGTGTTCCGACGTGGCCTGGTGGACCTCGCCTAGGCCGACGACATGACATCGCAGCACATTCCGGTCGGACTGGACAGCAGCAAGCTTACGGGCGCGCACGAAGGCGGTCCTCACTGGACACTCGACCGAGCCGCCACGTTCGGCTTGGACGGGGTCTTCTTCAGATCTGCTTTCGAACTCAGTCGGACGCTTGACCCGGTCGAGATGCGTGACGTCGCGGACCACGCGCGTGACTGCGGCCTGTACCTCGAGGCCGGTATCGCCACCATCAACCCGTTCGCCAGCCCGGAGTCTCCAGAGATCCGGGTGCTGGGCGACGGAGACTACGCCGCGGGGCTCATGCGGATGATCGACGCCTGCGCCGCCATCGACATCCGCGAACTGTGGACCTACACCGCCAATTACCAGTTCCGCATAGCCGGCCTCTATGCGTGTGACCGGTTTCGTACCGACGTGAAGTGGCAGAATCAACTCGACGCCACTCGTAAGTTCGTCGGAACCATCTCGCCTGCCCTCAGGGACCTCGGCGTTCACCTCAATGTCGAAACCCACGAAGAAATAACCTCGTTCGAACTGGTCCGCCTGGTCGAGCACTGCGGCCCCGATGTTCTCGGGGTCACGTTCGACACGGCGAACGTGCTGGTGCGAGGCGAGGATCCGCATGCCGCGGCCACGAGACTGGCGCCGTACGTACGCGCCACCCAGATCCGAGACGCCGGCCTGTTCCACACTCCGGAGGGAATCGCGCGCTTCCTGCTTCCTTGCGGCGACGGTGTGATGAGGTGGGAGCACATCCTGGCGACGCTCATCGAGCGCGCGCCGCGCCTGACCCTCTCCATCGAGGGAGTCACACGCACAAACGGAGAACTCCCTCTCTACATCCACAACCCGGTATGGCTGGCAGCGCACCCCGACATGACTGTCGAGGAATTGTCCCAGATAGTCAGGATGGCAAACGAATATGAGGCACGCGTAGCGTCCGGGGACGCGCTCGGCGCCGAAGCGCTCCGACATCCTGTGTCGGACGCGCGGTCGGACGAGTTCATCCTTGATTCTGCCGAACACCTGCGGAAATGTCTCGGTAGGATCGGCGCCCTCGGTGAAGTGGTCTCAAACCTTCAGGCCGGAACGGCTCCTACGGAAAAGAACGTCGAGTGACGCTCTGTCCATCCCGATGCCAGATGCCCGACTTGACTGATCACAAGACTTGTTTGGAGATGTAGCATGGAACTGAGCCGAGTAGCGGATGCGCGCAGCTATCCGGTGCCGCCCGGCGCGAAGGACAACGCCGCGTATCACAGGGTGCGCCTGCAGGGGCTTGACAAGACGAGCGACCCGGGGTTTTGGATCGCGTTGGCCACGTATCTTCCTGGGTGCAAGGTGGACCGTGTCGCGGGGAAGAACGGCGCCGCCGTCTATCTGGTGACCGACGGTGAACTCAGGTTCAAGGGGCAGGGGCAGGATGTTCTCCTCGGGCGCTATGACTCCGTACTGGTCGCAGAGGACGAGACGATTGAAGTGATGAATGAATCAACAGATCCGGCACGGATGCTGGTCATTCACACGACGACTGAGAACGCTCGGAAGTATCAGTTGAGTTTCGGCGAAACCTGATCGACGCAACCGGCCTCCCGGTGTGAAAGCTCAGCTGAGCGGCTGATCTTCCGGGCTTGGTGAGGTGAACCGGCGGTGTTGCCCGACCTGTCGCACGAGGAGCTCCGCTTCGCGCCGCGCAGGCCTCACCTCGCCGCGCGGCGCGACGTCGAAGCCGATGCGTACGGGGAGGCTGAGGCCACCGGCCTCGGATGTGGGGAGATCTCGAGGGCCGGTGATTGATGGGATCACCTGTGGTGGTGTGGGCCCAGGGCCGGAGGCGGTCCGCCAGCGGGTCTGCGCGGCGTCGGCAGTGGCTGACCATGACACAGGGGGCGTGGTCAACCTGTCGATGGCGCACGGAGGCCGGCGATGCGCCGCCGCCTCGCCCTCGGGCGGTATTTTCCGGCCACCGGAGCCGCTCCCGGGCTGGTCGGAGGAGGCCGTCCCCACGGAGCTGGCCGGGGCGCTGCTGCAGCACATCTGCAACGAGTTCACCTGCCTCGCTGTTCATCGCCTGGCACCGGGACACCCGCCCGCCGGGAGTTCCGTGGTGATCCGTGCACAGGGGCAGGATGGGGAAATGACCTTACGATCCGACGAGACGAGCGCACGGAGCCACAGCGGTATCCAGGTGATCTCGCGGGCCGCCCAGATACTCCGTACGATCCGGGAGACTCCCGGGGGGCTGACCCAGTCCGACCTGGCCCATCGGCTCGGCCTTCCCCGGACCACCATCCACAGGATCCTGAGTGCCCTGGAGGACGAGGAACTCGTCGTGTCGAGCAAGGGCGTGCGTGGACGCTACCGGCTGGGGCCGGAGATCGCCCGTCTCGCCGAAGCCAGCACCCGCGACGTCGTGAGGCTCCTGCGCCCTTTCCTGCTCGACCTCTCCGCTGGTCTGGTGGAGACCGTGGACCTGTCGGTGCTGAACGGAGGGGTGATCACGTTTCTCGACCAGGTGGAAGCGCCCCATCGCCTGCGCGCGGCGAGCGCGGTGGGGGAGAGCTTCCCCCTGCACTCCTGTGCCCCGGGGAAGGCGATCCTGGCCACGCTCACGTCGAGCCGCATGCGTCAGCTCGTTCCGCGGCGGCTGCCGGCTCTCACGTCGCATACCATCATCAAGTTCCCTGACCTGTTGGAACAGGTGAAGGAGATCCGCGAGACCCAAGTCGCCTACGACTATGAAGAGCAGTGCGACGGCATCTGCGCGGCGGGCGTGGCCTTCGAAGTGGCGGGCCAGCAGATGGCGGTGAGCGTCCCTGTGCCGGCTCAGCGCTTCCACGGCCGCGAGGAGGAGTGCGCACGGGCACTGCTGGCGCTGCGGGACCTCGTCGCGAAACAGGAATGGGCGTGAGCCGTCCGGCGGGGAAACGCTCGCCGCGTCGCCAAGGCGGCCTGCAACGACCCCAGCGCGTACGGTGCTCGGCCCGGGCAGGCCCAGCCGGGCCAGCCGGACTCCGCCCCCGCGACGGAGCCGATCTTCGATTACGGCGCTCGGGCAGGCATCTGGCGACTGCAGAGGCTGCTCGAGCAGTTCAACCTGCCGGCGACCTTCTTCGGCTGCGCCCGGGCATTCGATACTGGTTCCGTGGCGGCGATACCTGCTCGGGGAGCAGACTGAGTTGGACAGGCTGCACGGTCGTCCTCCTTGCACGGTGACTGCCGTGCAGCCTGCTTACGCCCGGCGATCGCCCGGGCCAGAAGCGAGGAAACCGCTCGATGTGCGCCGGGGTGACGTATCCGCTGTTCACGACGTGCTCGCGCGGCAGTAACTCCCGCTTGGCGAGGTCGTCGTGGATGACGGCGGTCATCTCGACGTCCTGCACGATCGAGTGCGTGGTGGCCAGGTGAACCGCCAGCTCGGGGCGCTCTTTGTCGCAAGTCTCGGTCAGATGGACACGGTAGCGGCTCCAGGCGGTGTCCCGTTTGACGCAGCAGTGCGCCTCGGTGTCGTGGGGGGAGCCGAAGCGCAGGTGAGCCGGTGGCAGGGCGTGGCTGTGTCCTGCCAGCGCAGGCGCCCGTGCGCATCCCAGTAGTAGCGATGGTCCCACACCTGGCGCAGGATCTCCATCTGCGGCAACAGCCGCAGATGAGGCGGGGCGGATGCGGCCCGGGCAGCGGCGAGAATCGTCGGCCCGTCCCGGCCGGTCTGCTCGGCCCGCTCGGTCACCGCCGCCTTTCCGCCAGGTAGCTTGCCGATCTCCACCTTCCGCCCGTAGCGCTTGCCCCACTCCGGTGCGATCAGCGCAGTCAGCCAGTCGGGGGCGGGCTCGGCAAGCTCCTCCAAAGCAGCCCGCAGCGTCTCCCCGACCAGCTCCAGGCGGCTGAGGAAACGCACCGTGGCCAGCACGTGGGTGGCGTCGGTACGCTGTCGGCCCCCAGCCTTGAGCAGGCCGGCTTCACTCACACGCTGCAGCATCGCCTCCAGCATCCGGTCGGCAGCGCCGTTCTCGGCCAGCCGGGCCCGAAACTCGCACAGCACCGAGTAGTCGAACCCGGGATCGTCCAGCTCCCGGCACCAGCGCGTACTTCCAGTCGGTCCTGGTCCGCACTGCGTCCGCCGCAGCCCGGTCGGACAGGTTCTCCGCGAACTGCAGCAGCGACACCAGCGCCAGCTGCCCCGGCGACAGCCCCGGCCTGCCGTCGGAGGGATACAGTCCGGCGAACTCCTCGTCCTCGAACAGCACATCCAACCGATCCCTGATCAGCATCGCCGGAGTGCCGTTCGGACACGCTGCCCGCGCTGTTCATACCGTCCTGACCGGGACCCTCTGATGGTTCTCCGGCCGCAGCGACATCGCGACCACCTCCACCGCCGCCACCGCCCCGCTCCCACCAGACAAGCACCCACCGGACCAGGTGTCAGCACCCCGACAACGTCACCAACAGAGTCCCGGCATTGCTCTATAGCCGCGGCGGGCGCGGCTGCGAACCGCCCCGGGCGAGGAGACCGGTCAGGCGATGGGCCTCGTCCAGCAGCAACCGGCCCAACTGGGGCCTACGGCCGGCGGAGAAGCGCTGCTCGATTCCGGTCAGGGAGAGCGCCCCGGTGGGGCGTCCCTGCGCGTCGAACACCGCAGCGCCCATGCCCCAGCTCCCCTCCACCAGGAGGCCGGGATTGGTCGAGTAGCCCTCCTTCCGGGTGGCCTGGAGTCGGCGCAGCAGCGGTTCGGGGGCATGGCTCTCGCCCCAGGCGGAGACCAGCTCGCTGGTCTCCAGATGGGCGGCCACCCACGGGTCGGGCAGGAACGCGAGGATCGCCAGCCCTGCCGAGGCCACGCCGAGGGGGAGCCGGAGCCCCTCGTACAGTACGAAGGACCGGATCGGGAAGCTTCCGTCCTCGCGCATCAAGCAGACAGTCTCGTCCCCCCGGCGGACCGAGAAGAACGCGCTCTCACCCGTGGCTTGCGCCAGGCGCCGCAACACGGGCCGAGCCTGTTCGGTCATGTCGTAGCGCGAGGACGCCGCCGCTCCCAGCAGGAAGAGCTCGGGCCCCAGCACCCACCGCCCGTCGGCGGTGCGGTCGATGAAGCCCTCACCTTGCAGCGCACTCAGCAGACGGTGCGTCGTCGGCCTGGGCAGGCCGGCCCGGCGTCCCAGTGAAGCCGTGGTGGCGCCACCCGGATCGCTCTGGGAGAGCGCGCGAAGCACCGCGGCAGCACGGCTGACGACCGAGGAAGGAGCATCCACGGACAGCAGTCTAGGCGTCTACTCAGTGAACGCTTGCCCCGGACCTGTCTCTGGGAGCGAGCAACCCCACATAGATGAGCAGATCTACCTTGACCCGGCAAGCAGAGAAGTTCTTCCATCGTTGCGCCCGCACCAGCGCGGGCAGTCATCCAAGGGTCGTTAGTCCGAGGAGTGGACGTCGGGTGGACAAGGTGGTAGCGAGCGCCACGCAGGCCGTGGCCGACATCGGCTCAGGCGCAACCATTGCCGTAGGCGGCTTCGGCCTGTGCGGGATCCCCTCCGTGCTGATCGGGGCGCTGCTGGAGCAAGGCCCCGACCAGCTCGAGGCGGTCTCCAATAACTGCGGCGTGGACGAGTGGGGTCTGGGCCTGCTCCTAGGAAGGAGGCGACTGCGCCGCACCGTCTCCTCCTATGTCGGGGAGAACAAGGAGTTCGCCCGGCAGTACCTTGCGGGCGAGCTCGAGGTCGAACTCACCCCGCAGGGCACTTTGGCCGAGCGAATGCGCGCCGGAGGCGCCGGCATCCCTGCCTTCTACACGGCCACCGGCGTCGGCACCCAGGTCGCCGACGGAGGCCTGCCCTGGCGCTACGACACCGACGGCAACGTGGCCCTGGCCTCCCCGGCCAAGGAGGTCCGCGTGTTCCCCACCCCCGAGGGCGACAAGGAGTTCGTCCTGGAGCAGGCCATCGTCGCCGACTTCGCACTGGTCCGCGCCTGGAAGGGCGACCGCCATGGCAACCTCGTCTACCGAGCCGCGGCGCAGAACTTCAACCCCCTCGCAGCCATGTGCGGCCGCATCACGATCGCCGAGGTCGAAGAACTCGTCGAACCCGGCGCGCTGGACCCAGGCGAGATCCACACCCCCGGCGTGTACGTGCGGCGGGTGGTCGCCCTGACCCCGGAGCAGGCCGCCGACAAGCGCATCGAGAAGCGCACCACCACCGCGCCCGGCGCGAGCAGCATCAAGGCGGAGGTGACGGGCTGATGGCCTGGACACGGGACGAGATGGCCGCCCGGGCGGCAGCCGAGCTGACCGACGGCTCCTACGTCAACCTCGGGATTGGGCTGCCCACCCTGGTGCCCAATCACGTGGCCGACGACGTCGAACTGGTCCTGCAGTCGGAGAACGGCATCCTCGGCGTGGGCCCCTACCCAACCGCCGACGCGGTAGACCCGGACCTGGTCAACGCCGGTAAGGAGACCGTCACGGCCCGCCGCGGGGCGTCCTACTTCGACTCCGCTACCAGCTTCGGCATGATCCGCGGCGGCAAGATCGACGCCGCGGTCCTCGGCGCCATGCAGGTCTCGGCCCAGGGCGACATCGCCAACTGGATGATCCCGGGGAAGATGGTCAAGGGCATGGGCGGCGCCATGGACCTCGTCCACGGCGCCCGCAAGGTCATCGTCCTCATGGAGCACGTCGCCCGCGACGGCAGCCACAAGATCGTCGAGGAGTGCACGCTCCCCTACACGGGGCGGCGCGTGGTCCAGCGCATCATCACCGACCTCGCCGTCATCGATGTCATCGACCCCGCCACCGGCGAGCAGGCACGCCCGGGGACCCTGGGCCCCCGCGTCCTTCGCCTCGTGGGGCTTGCCCCCGGTGTCACCGTCGACGAGGTACGGGAGAAGACCGGGCCGAAGCTCGACGTCAGCGAGGCACTATAGTCCCGTACTTCACGGGTCACCGTTTCAGGTCCGTGGCCAGTGACAACCCAGCTGGCGGCCTCCCTCTTTCCCACCTACTACGTGCAGAAGGTTCTGCACCGCTCGCCCATGGCGAGCGGCCTGGGCTTCCTGCCGATCAGCTTGACCACTACGGCCGCCACTCAGCGCGGCACCCGTCTGCTGCCGCGCCTGGGCCCATGGGTGATCAGGATGTCGGGCCTGACCACCTCGGCCTGTGGGCTGCTCCGACTCCCCTTGGCTGCGGCAGGACTCCACCCATCTCTCGCAGGTCGTGCCGTCGCTGGTCATGTTCAGCGTGGGGATGGGCGGCAGCTTCCTGGCCGTCATGACCGGCGTCACCTCAAACATGCCGCCCCGGTACTCCGGTGTCGCTTCCGCCGCCGTCAACTCGGCTCAGCAGGTGGGGCGGGTCGATCGGCTCGGCCGTCTTCAACACGATGGCCGCGAGCGCCACGTCCGCGTTCGATCAGTGTTGCAGGCGCGCGGCAGCCGGTACCGAACAACAGTGCACACACGATGCTGCCATGGACGACTGCCGAGGCCACGACGCCCAGGGGCCGGGATGACGACCGGTTACCCACGCGTTCCGGCCGGCGGGCCCAACGGGACCAACGGGACTGGCCGAGCTGGTTGAGGGCGGCCAGGCGGCCGCATGCGGGGAGGGGCCGCTCAGGTGCTGCGTTCGGCGTGCGTGTCGCCAGGTGCCTTCGTAGGGTGGTCAGTGCCCGGCTCGGACAGACAGCTGGGGCGTAGCGGTCCCGCGCTCCGCGCACGTGGCGTGGGACCGCCCAAGGGCACTCGGCATCGCCACAGGCCCAAAGAGCGCACGGCCTGCAGCCCCTCCCCGTCTCCCACCGCTCGCACGTCTTGTCTGGTCCCCACGCGGGGGAGTGCCGCCTGACGTCGGCCGCCGCGCGCCGCAACCGGAAGTCGGCCATCGGCCCGCACGATGGAGGAAGCTGGCCTCCGCTCCGCGGACCCCGAGCCGGAGCGGAGGCCAAGGCTTTCCGGTTGTCGGCCCGGGGTCCACGCGGCCGGCTGATGCCTGAGTCGGTCCTGCGTGACGCCCGGTGCCGCCAGTTCGTCAGCGGTCCTTGCCCAGCGTGAGGGGGCACGACCGCTGGCCTCTCATGGGCCGAGGATGAGGTCTCGGCTGCTGGGGGGACCCACCGGCCGCTGTAGTTGCGATTTTCCCAGACGTGGGCGGCGCGGTCGGAGTTGTTCCGGATGGAGCTTCCGCGGTCACGGATTGCAGAGGACAGATCCTTCACGCCACCGTCCACAGCAACGGGATCCCGAACGGGCCGCACGCCGAGCCGTCTCCCGGCTGAACGAACTCGGCTACCGCGTCACCCTCGACCCGATGGACGCCGCTGTATGAACGAGCGTGGCCGAAGCCCGGCGGAGACGACTCCGACCGGGCCGATACCCCTGCCCGAGAGAGCACCCACCTGCAGTTACTTACGCGTCAGAGTCAAGCTAAAACGCTTCGTCGCTCCATTGGTCGAGGAGGATGTCGCTGGGCTGCTCGATGGGTTCTGCTGCCCCAGCGTGTAGGGGCTGTTCGGTCCAGATGATCTTGCCGTGCGGGGTGTAGCGGGTGCCCCAGCCCTGAGCGAATTGGGCGACCAGGAAGAGCCCGCGTCCGCCTTCGTCGGTGGTTTCGGCCCGGCGTAGGTGGGGGGAGGTGCTGGAGCCGTCGGAGACCTCGCAGATCAGGTTGCGGTCGCGTAGGAGCCGCACGTGGATGGGCTGAGTCCCGTATCGGATGGCATTGGTGATCAGTTCGCTGAGGATGAGCTCGGCGGTGAACTGAATGTCTTCCAGGCCCCACACTTGTAGCTGCCGGCCGCATTCGCCGCGGACTGCTGCAACGGCGGCTGGGTCGGAGGGGACGTCCCAGTCAGCGACCTGAGCTGGGTCCAGCATGCCGGTGCGGGCCACCAGGAGCGCGACGTCGTCGCGAGGGCGGTCGGGGACCATGGTGTTGAAGACGGTCTGGCAGGTCTCCTCCGGAGTCTGGGTAGCGGTGCCGCTCAGCGTGTCAAGGAGCAGCATGAGGCCGGCATCGAAGTCGCGGTGGCGGTCCTCGACGAGTCCGTCGGTGAACAGCACCAGGTGGGAGCCCTGGGCAAGCTGCAGCTCAGTGACCTCGATGGGCAGGCCGCCGCAGAGACCCAGGGGCGGGGAACCGGGGATGTCAGGCAAGGAGACGATGCCGTCGGGGCGGACAAGTGCGGGCCCCGGGTGACCGGCCCGGGCCACGCTGCAGCGGCCGCAGACGGGATCGTAGATCGCGTACAGGCAGGTGGCTCCGGTGACGCCCGTCCCCGCCCCCTCGTCCGTGCCGGTCTGCTCCTGGTCGACCCGGGTGACCAGATCATCGAGGTGGGCGAGGAGCTCGTCGGGGGGCAGGTCCAGGGCGGAGAAGTTGTGCACCGCGGTGCGCAGCCGACCCATGGTGGCGGCGGCGTGCAGGCCGTGTCCGACCACGTCGCCCACGACCAGGGCGACACGAGTTCCTGGCAGGGGGATGACGTCGAACCAGTCCCCGCCCACTCCAGCCTGCGCGGGCAGGTACCGGTAGGCCACTTCCAGGGCATCCTGCTCGGGCAGGCCCAGGGGGAGCAAGCGGCGTTGCAGGGTGACGGCCATGGCGTGCTCGCGGGTGTAGCGGCGGGCGTTGTCGATACACACCGCCGCCCGGGCGGCCAGCTCCTCGACCAGGGACAGGTCCTCCTCTGCGAAAGGCTCCTTCCTCGCCCGCCAGAAGGTGGCCAGCCCCAGCATGACACCCCGGGCCTGTAGCGGCACCGCGATCAGCGAGTGGAGGCCGCATGCCAGGATCTTCCCGGCCTGCTGGGGATCCCACGCCCGCCAGCCGTGGGCGGCCTCGAGGTCCCTCTCGAGTACCGCGTGCCCGTGTTCCACGGCGGATGCATGCGGTGTGGGCGGCGCGAAACTGATCAGCTCGCCGACCGGGTAGAGGGGCTGACCGGTGAGCCCAGAGCTGACCGCGGTACGGCGCAGCTGGGTGCGTTTTCCGGTCGGCTCGTCTCCCCGCGGCACCGGATCGAGCAGCTCGACGGTGGCAATGTCGGCGAACCGCGGGACGACCACCTGCGTAAGTTCCTCGGCCGTGCGTCGCACGTCCAGCGTGGTGCCGATCCGCATCCCGGCCTCATAGAGCAACTCCAACCGTCCCTGGGCTCGCCGCTGCTGTTCGTACAAGCGGGCGTTGTCCACCGCCAGTCCAGCCCGGCGGGCGATGTCGTCCACCAGGGTGAGCTCGGCCGGGCCGTACGGCTGCGGTTGCTCGGCGCGGCCGACAGTCAGCGCGCCCAGCACCACCCCGCCCAGACCGTGCAGCGGCGCGATGACAGCGGAGCGGATACCGGTCGCCCGGATGAGATCGCGCTGCTGGACCGCGATGCCGGTATCGAGGGAACCCTCGTAGTCCGCAGGGCTCACGATCACCGGGAGGACGCCGCGCAGCACCCGCGCGAGCGGCATGTTCTCGGTCTCCGAGACCGGCGGCATGGGGCCCTCGAACTCCTCCGCGTTTATATATGCGCCGTGGTGATGGTGGACGACGGCCACGCGCTGCACCTCCCCGCTCTCGCCCAGGAGGTCCAGCACAGCCCAGTCACCCAGCTGGGGGACGAGCAGCCGGACCAGTCGACGCAGCGTCTCGTGCGAGTCCAGGGTCGAGGTGAGCACGGTGGTGATCTCCGCGACCAGCGTGAGACGGCCGATGACGTCCGACAGCTCTGCCGCGGCGTCGGAGGACTCGGCGGCCGGAGCTTCGCGCGGCGGGTGCTCGTAGAAGATCACGGCTCCGCCGTTCGTGCTGTCCTGCGTCCGGTAGGGCACGCCCAGACAGGCCACGTGGATGACGGCGCCGTCGCCTCGTTCGAACCACTCGTCCGAGTGCGCGGTGGTGCCGCTGAGGAAGGCGCCGAGCAGACGGCAGGCGTGGCGCGGGGAGGTGCCGCCCCCGGGTCCGCGATGCAGCAGATCATGGCTGTCGTGGCCGATCATGTCGACGGCGGACCGCACGAGCAGGGTCTCGGCACGCGGATTGACCCAGATGATGTGCGACTTGTCGTCCAGGATGTACACCCCGGCGCTGAGCGCGGCCATCATATGCTGAAGCAGCGCGGCGTCTGCGCGCGGCGATGTCTGGCCTTCGCCGTTCCGGTCCACAGCCATAGCGTCCCCCCAGCCCTTACCGCTTGCCACCGGGCGTGGCGTCACCGCGGCCGTGGGCCCACACGGCGAGTGCCTCGAAGTCCTCCCCCGTCAGTCCGATGCCCGGGTGGATCCAGCGCGGATACGCGGGCCCGCTGTGGTGGCCGCGGACTCAGTCCAGGTCCCGCCGCGTCACCTCGTCGTCCACCCAGGCGAACGCCCTGTGGGGCTCGGAAAGTCGTCGCTGCAGGTCAAGCCGTATTGACGTTCGGAGGGGGGTGTTGGTGTATCGGGCTTTGGCTGACCTGGTGTGTTGCTGGCTTGTTGAGAGGCCGGGTGAACGGTTCCAGTGGGTGGGTCGGGGGGTGTGAGCTGGGGTTATGTGTTGTGCGCAGATTGAACCCGTGCTGCCCGAGGCGGCTCGCCCCGCTGAACGCCCCCGGCATCGACGTGCTCGACCTCGACGGGCGGACCGTGATGCCCGGCATGACTCTCGGGCACACCCACATCGCCTATCTGAACGTCCTCGACGGACGCGAGGTGCTGTTCAAGTACTCCGTCCCCGACCTCACCCTCGCCGCCGCGCGCAACGCCGAGAACCTGCTGGCCCTCGGCTACACCGCCTTCGTGGGCGCCGGCTCGGTCTCCGGCCTCGACATGGCGCTGCGCCGCGCCGTCGACCGGGGCGAGCTGCGCGGCCCCCGGATCACGCCGTGCAGCCGGGACCTGATGGTGTCCGGACCGCCCGAGCGCCGCAACCCCGAGGTCAAGAAGCGCATCCCGACCGATCTCATGCGGCTGGCGGACACCCCGGAGGAGATGGCGGAGTACGTCGCCACGGAGATCGCGCAAGGCGCTGAGATCGTCAAGGTCTTCTCCTCGGGCGACGACACCTTCCCCAACGGGCGCTCCCACGAACTCCTCTTCACCCCCGAAGAACTGAAGATCGCGGCGCGCACCGCGCACGAGCACGGAGCCCTGATCCGCGCCCATTCCCGAGGGCTCGACGGCATCCGCAACGCCATCGCGGCTGGGGTCGACGTCATCGACCATGCCACCTACGCCGACGACGAGGCCCTGCACGCCATCGCCGAGCGCGGCATCTTCGTCGTACCGAGCCTCTACCAGCCACACATGCTGCTCACCACCGGAACCCAGCACGGCAAGACCACCGAATATCTGGAGACGCTGGAGTTCGAGGCCGAGGTCGCCAACACCCTGCGCATCCTGCCGATCATGGTCGAGCTCGGCATTCCGATTGTGGCGGGCGACGACTTCGGTTTCGCCTGGACCCCGCACGGCACCTACGCCAAGGAGCTTGAACTGTACGTCGAGACGGCGGGCATCCCCGCACCGACCGTGCTCACCTGGGCGTCCGCCAACGGGGCCCGGCTCGCGGGACGCGGCGACGACGCGGGCACGGTGCAGGCCGGACGCCTCGCCGACCTCGTCGTGACGAACGGCGACCCTGCCCAGGACATCTCCGTCCTGAGCCGGCCGGGAGGCATCGAACTGGTCCTCCTGGGCGGCACCCCCGTCGCGGGCAGCACCGAGCCCTTCAGGACCGGCACACAGCGGCACGCCCAGCCCGACGGCACCCCGGCCCCCGCGGGAGCCGTGCGATGACCGGAACCCGAGCCCGCCTCCCCGTGACGCCGCTGCTCGCCGTCGGCGCGTTCGCCATCGGCACCGACACCTTCGTGGTGGCGGGAGCGCTGCCCGAAGTCGCCCGGGACCTCGGAACAAGTCTGGCCGACGCCGTCTGGGTGAGCACCCTCTTCGCGCTCACCTACGCCGTCGTCGCCCCCGTGCTCGGAGCGCTCACCGGACGCCTGGAGCGCCGCTCCGTCCTCGTCGTCTCCCTGACCGTGTTCGCCATCGGGAACGTCGCCTCCGCCCTCTCGACGGGGCTCGGCGCACTCCTCGCGGCGCGGATCGTGACCGCGGCCGGGGTCGCCCTCTACGTCCCGGCCGCCTCCGCGTCGGCCGCCGAACTGCACTGGTCCGTCACGTTCTGGCTGCTGGCCGGACTCGGCGCGGTGTGCGCCGTCGCCGTCGCCGGCGGACTGCGCCCGGTGCGGCTGCCCGCCGCGCCCGGACTCGTGGCCCGGCTCGCCCTGGCGCGCGATCCGCGGGTGCTGGTCACGGTGCTCACCACGCTCGCCTTCCTGACGGGCGGCCACTTCGCGCTGACGTACATCGGCGCGGTCCGCGCCCCGGCGACCGACGGCGACGGCACCACGCTCGCCGTGCTGCTGCTGGTCTTCGGAGTGTTCGCGGTGTGCGGCAGCATGATCGGCGGGCGGGCCACCGACCGCTGGGGGCCGACGCCTCCTGGTGGTGTCGGTCGCCGGTCTCGTTGCCGTCCTGATGACAGTGCCCCTGACCCGGGACACGCTGGCCGGCGCGAGCGTGGGCATGGCGGCCTGGGGCGTGACGGCGTTGGCCACCTAGCCGCCGCAGCAGCACCGGCTGTTCGCGATCGCACCCGAGTCGGGGCCGCTCCTGCTCTCCCTGAACCTCCTCGGCCACGTTCATCGGCATCTCGCTCGGCGGCTTCATCGGCGGCCGGGTCCTGGCGCACGGCGGGGCCGACGCGGTGGACCCGCTCGGCCAGTTCGAGGCCCCTCTCGCGGCGGTCGGCCTGCTGACCGTCGTGCTCGGAGCGCGGCTGCGGACCCGGACCCCGCACCGACAGGGAGCCGGCCCCGTACCCGCGGCCGACGCGGGCTGACACCCGGCACGGCGGGTCCGCCGCGCCCGGCCGGGTGCGGCGGACCCACCACCCCCGGCAAATGGCCCCACACACCACCCCATCATTTGCCACCGAACACTGGGGGGGGGGTGCCGGCCGTGCCGGGGGGGGGGTGACAACCCCCCCGCACCCGGCAAGTGGCCTCACGCATCACCCCGTAATTGGCCACCGCCGAGCCCCCGTTCGTTCCCTACTGTCGACCCGTCAACAAGGAACCGCCCGTGACAGTCGAAGGCGATGATGCCCTCGGCCTGGTTCGTGAGGAACTCCCTCCAAGTCGGGCCAGCACGGCGCGGGGCCGGGCCGATGCCCGCCGCGTGAAGGATCTCCCAGACCGTGGAGGCAGCGATCGGGTGTCCGAGACGGGCCAGCTCGCCCTGGATCCGCCGGTGGCCCCACTGTGCGTTCTCGCGCGCGAGCTGCAGGACCAGCTTCTTGAGCGCCGCCTTGGTCGGCGGGCGTCCGGTACGGGCGCGGTGGGCGCGGATCAGAGCTGAGTTCGCGAGGTCGGCGAAGGCGGGCGGGGCCGTCCTGGAGGAGTTCGAGGGGCACCACGTGGTGACGACCGACCCGGAGGGCAACGAGTTCTGCGTCGCCGCCACCTCGGCCGGAGACTGACGCCTGTCAGATCCTGCGGCACCGCTTCTCCGCGCCGACCTTGTCCAGGTGGAGACGGCCGAACTCGTCCCCACCCCTACGACACGTCGGCCGTCGAGACCACAGCTCGGTCTTGACGGCCGACGTCACGCGGGGCCTGGCGCTGCCGCGGCGGCGTCAGACGCAGTGGAACTTCGCGTCCGCCCAGTCGCCGTGGTCGCCCGACTTCGTGCCGTCGGTGTCGGTGACGACGAGATGGACGTGACGGGCCCCGTCCAGTGTTACGTTCACCGGCACGGGATCGGACTTGCCGCTGACGGTGGGGGAGGACCACAGCGTCCTTCCGTCGGCGACGACGGAGAAGGACACGCCGCCGTAGCCGTCGATCTCGTCGTCGATGCCAACGACGGCGGTGAACGAGGAGCACTGGCCGCCGAGCCAGAACTCGATGTCGGAGTCGGCGTGCGCGCCGATGCCCTTGGCGTAGGTGGTGCCGTTCAAGGTGAGCGGGTGGCCGTCATCGGCCGCCGACTCCCCGTTGCTGCGGTCGCGTTCGGGCGGTCCCCAGCCGTTGGTGGCGTTCAGCCAGGGCAGATCACTGGCCCAGGCGTCACCCTTGGGCGGGGCGGGCATGGTGCGCACCGCCGCCCGCTGCGTGGCGACCGCGTCCTGACCCGCCGCCTGGTAGCGGGCGGTGCCGGTGAGCACCGCCTCGCCCACACCGGCGTCGGCCGGCGCGGTCACGGTGAACTCCGCGCTCGCCCGTTCCCCCGGCTTCAGACGGCCGAGCGTCCGTGCCGGTGAGACGGTCCAGCCGTCGGGTGCGCTCAGGGACAGCTCGGTGGCCCCGGCACCCGTGCGACCCGCGGTGAACCCGACCGTGACCTTCTCGGACACTCCGGCGCCGACCTCCTCGGGCGGCGCGACCGAGACCGTGCCCGTCGCCCCGGGGACCTTGCCACCCACCGCGCTCGCGCCGTCCACGTCGACCTGGAAGGCCCGGCCGGTACTGATGCTGCGGGTCTTGATCTGGACGACGCCGCCCCGGTCGGAGGCGTCGTACCACCAGCCCTGGCCGGCGGCGTCGAAGGCGGCCTTGGAGGTGAGCCGGGGCAGCGCACCGTTGTCCAGGGCCACGTGCTGCGGGGCGGAGCCGGTGTGCACGGTGAACCGGTACGGGCGGCTCTTCTGCTTGCCGTCGAAGTCACCGGCGTCGGCGCCGACCGCGATGCGCACCGCTCCCGCTCCGCTGTCCGGGGCGGTCACCGTCACCCGCTGCTCGGCGTACTTGCCCTGCCGGTGCTGCCGGGTGACACCGTCGTCCTCGTACAGGGTGAAGGAGGTGCGGCCCTGCGGGTAGACGTCCCAGGCGAGCGGGGAGTCCGCGGTGCGGTCCTGGTAGGAGTTGACGCCTGGCCACATCGGAATCGACGCCCCCGCCTTGACGAACAGCGGCAGGGTGTCCAGGGGAGCCTGGTAGCCGTCGACCGTGGTCGGGCCGTGGTACGTGCGCCCGGACCAGTAGTCGATCCAGTCGCCCTTGGGCAGGTAGATGCCGTCCCGGACGGTGGTGTCGCTGTAGACGGGCGCCACCAGGAAGTCCTCACCGGTGAGGAACTCGTACTTGGCGGCGTCACTCGCCGCCTTCGGGTCGTCGGGGTACTCCAGCGCCAGCGGCCGGACCGCGCCGACACCGGTGCGGTTGGCCTGTGCCGCGTAGGTGTACATGTACGGCAGCAGGGATTCCTTCAGCTTGAGGTACTTGCGGTTGATGCTGGTGTACGGCTCCCCGTACTGGTAGGGCTGCTTGTCCGTGGCTGCCCAGCCGTCCATCGTCATCACGGCCGGCAGGAACGACTTCCACTGCAGGTCGCGGGTGTAGGTCTTGGCGCTGCCGCCGAAGATGCCGTCGACGTCGCCGCTGGTGTACGCGAGACCCGACATGGTGGCACCGGCGTACGTGGGGATCTGCCAGCGGATGTAGTCCCAGCTGCCGGACTGGTCACCGCTCCACTGGACACCGCAGCGCTGGGCGCCGGACCAGCTCTCCGGGGCCCAGGTGAAACCGCGCGCGTCGCTGTTCTCCTCGATGCCGCGGTAGGCGGCCTTGCACCCGTCCAGGGCGAACTTGTAGCCCGGGCCCACCCAGGCCACGTCCAGCTTGGCCACCCGCTGGCCCGCCTTGACCTGGTCGGCGAGATTGGCCAGACCGTCCTGGGTCCACAGGCCCATCTGCATCTCGCGGTCGTTGAGGCCCTTCGCGGTCTCGGCGAGGTTCTCGTAGCCGCAGCCGTAGCCGTCGTTGACGAGCATCCAGCCCAGTGGCATGTCGTTCTTGACGTAGTCGTCGGCGACCTTGAGCGCGTCCAGGGTGTGGCGCTCGCCCCGGTTGGCGTTGTGCAGATAGCAGTCGGAGTCGCCGACCTCCAGACCGTAGATCGGGGGAAGCATGGGGCGCCCGGTGAGCTTGGTGTACTGGCCGATGACGTCCTTGGTGGAACCGCCTGCGAAGTAGTAGGCGTCGAACCGGTTCTCCTGCTCGGTGGTGGTGACCGGGTCGGTGAAGGCGTAGGTTCCCGGGGCGTAGGTGTTGCGGTAGACGCCGTAGCCCGCCGAGGAGAGGTAGAACGGCACCGAGTTGGGGTGGCCGCCCTCGTCCCAGTTGTAGTCGACGCCCACCTTGAGCGTCTTGCCGCGATGCGAGGTGTTGCCACTGCCGTTCTGCTCGCCCGTGCCGTAGAACTGCTCGTCGGCGCCGCGTGTGAGCGTCTGGGTGGTGGCGGTGCCGTCCCAGCTGATGCCGCGGGTCTCCTCCCACAGGCGGGTGCCGTCGGCGCGGTACAGGGCGAACCGCAGTGGCGATTTGTACACCCGCAGGGTCACCTTGTTCGTGGACAGCTCGTAGCGGTCACCGCGGTCGGTCCAGCGGGTGGCCGGTGGATCGCCCTGTGGCAGCACGACATCGCCGCCGACGGGGTCGGTGAACGTGCCGTCGGGGGCCACCTCGATGCGGAAGGTGTCGGCCGAGACGAAACTGACCCTGGCCTTCGCCGCGCCCGCCGTGAAGGTGTAGGCGGCGCCGGACCGGGAGAACCCGGTGACCGCCCCGATGACGGTTGGGGTCCCGGCGGCGGTGGCGGTCGCGGCTTCGGCTGGCACGCCCGGTCCGACCTCGGCCGCCAGGACGGCGAACAGAGCTGTGGCGGCCAGGACCGCCCCTCTGGAACGGAAAGCCTTGCGTCTGCGGGATGGAGCGCTCATGTCGATCCCTTCGCACACGTCGATCGGCGTGGGGCACTTGCTTGAACTTGCTTGATACGCCGATGAATCAAGCACAATCAATCACGCGCAGAAGGTATAGCGCACCGGGAACGCCTGTGACCAGAGTGCGTACCGGGTGAGGTGAGCGCGGGTGCCGAGCGGCTCGGCGGCACGGCGCCGGCGGCTGGATGGCACGCGTGCGGCTCCGCGTACCCTGGTCATCGCCGCGCCCCGCTCAGCTACGAGATCTCCAAGGAGCCTGGCCCGGCAGCATCACGGTCGTGGGCAGGCGGCTTGCTTGAGCAGCCAACTCTGGGCTGCTTCCAGGACTTCGTCCCGGTGACGCACTACTGGGCGGGGGCCCTTGACGATCTCCTCATCCGGTGGGATCGCTGCGTCACAGGTGCGGTCGGTTCGGTCCGCGTCCTTGACTTCGGGGATTGGTCTGTTCGCCGAAGAAGCGGGTCTCCGGACGCCCGCGGAAGGCCACCGCGACCGCTTCACCCGCACTGGCTGTTCAATTGCCGGCCAGGACGGCGACCGGTGGGTGCTCCTGGCGACGGGCTGGCTGCCGCCCCAGCCGGCCGACTCGCCGTCTACGTAGGGGGCATCGTTCTTGATCGACCCGACGGACTTCTTGCCGTCGGCATCCATGAACATGCCGACTATGCCGTCGCCCAGGACTCTGCTGCGCAATTCGCTGCGGGGAGTGGGGTGTTGACGAGATCATCGTTCCCGTGGTCGCTTTCCCGCCGTGCGGCCGCAGGGGAGATGGTGCGGATGTCGTTGCAGCCGAAGGGGCTGCCGGAGGGGCTGCCGGAGGTCCCTGAGCAGACCGCGCCGGTGGCCCGGGCGGCTTTCCCCAAGGGGAGCCTGCCTGATTCGAGTGCTGGACCGCCTGGCGGAGGTCTTCGCCGACGAGATCCCGGAGAAGTCCGACCAGATCCGCAATCGCAAGAAGCCAGGCGCCCGCGGTGGTCGTCCGCCGAAGTTCGACAAGGCCGACTACCGTATGCGCCACGCGGTCGAGTGCGGGATCAACCGCCTCAAGCGCCATCGAGCGGTGGTTACGAGATACGACAAGCCGGCCGTCCGCTACGAGGCCACCGTCACCATCGCCGTCATTAACGAGTGGCTCTGATCTTGCTCGCCAACCTCGGTCAGCGAGAAACACGGTATCGGTGCAGGTAGCCAGGCATCTAGCCTGTGGTCCATGCATCAGCCCCGAAGGCGCGATCGGCGCCTGGCTCGCCGTGCGCCACCGGAGCCGGCCCGACACCAGGCATCTCGGCTTACGGCCGTCGGCGCTGATGTAGTCCTGGTCGGCTACTTCTCTGCGAAGCAGAAGAACTTCGAAACACTCATGGCGT
Source organism: Streptomyces cyslabdanicus (assembly GCF_052663305.1). Lineage (NCBI taxonomy): Bacteria > Bacillati > Actinomycetota > Actinomycetes > Kitasatosporales > Streptomycetaceae > Streptomyces > Streptomyces cyslabdanicus. Next base: position 60,421 of record NZ_JBQRUW010000041.1, on the reverse strand, counting down.
CGGCAGCCACAGAACTGGCAGCGCACGGTGCTCGGGTCGTCGTGCAAATTGTGCAGCGACGAGGCGTCTCGGACGGTGGGGTCCAGAAGATGGGCCTGCCCTACTCCTCGCGGACTCTGCTGAGCTATGGAAAAGTCCGTGAGGTAGCTCAGGCCTGCGACCAGGCCAACGCTGACGCAGTGATCTTCGTTGCCTCCTTGACCGAGCGCCAGGAGCGCGCGTTAACAGCGCTGCTTGGCCGCCCCGCTGTGAGTCTTTCCGACATCCTCGCCGCCAACTGACCGCTCACTCGAAGCGGGCTTTTGAAACAGGCCCTGGTAGTCCGACCCCCGGTGTTCCGGCTGGCGGAAGAGGACCTGACGGGTGCCGCGGGCCGCTCCTCCGAAGAGGGGGTGCTGGACCGCGTGGTCTCCTCGTACACCGCGAGCCTGCGTTCCCTGGAATATGTACGCCGCATGCCAGGCACGCCCGCGCACTCTGATCGTCGCCCAGCCTGAGGCGCCCGGTGCCTCTTCGCTGCGCGGTGTCGCGGTCGAAGTGGCCGCCGTGCGGGCCCTGCTCCCCAATACCACCCTCATCAAGGATGCCGACGCCACCAAGGAGGCCGTCCTCGCCGCACTCGGCGAGCACGACGCCGTGCACCTGGCCTGCCACGCCATGACCGACGTCCACTCCCCCGGCACCAGCCGCCTGCTGCTCGCGGACCACGAAAGCACGCCCCTGACCGTCGCCGAACTCGCTGCCCTGCACCTGCACGGACGTCAGCTCGCCGCGCTGTCCGCCTGCAGTACGGCGGAGATCAGCCCCGACCTGACCGACGAGGCGCTGCACCTCACCGGCGCATTCCAGCTCGCCGGATTCCGGCATGTGATCGGCGCGCTGTGGCCCGTCAGCGACGCCACCGCGGGTGAGGTCTTCCGTACCTTCTACGCCCACCTCACCAGTTCCGGGGCCCATCCGCCGCGCACTGACGAGGCCGCGTTCGCGCTCCATACGGCAGTGCGAGAACTGCGCGCCTGGTACCCAGCCACTCCCTCCATCTGGGCGTCGTACATCCACACGGGGGCCTGAGCGATGACCGACCCGAATTCGACGGCCGACCACCCTGGAGGGCTGACGCCGCCCGGCCTGGTCGGGAACCTGACTGCCAGGCTGGCCGCGCTGAGCGGCGCCGCCCGCGTCTTGCTGGCAGCGGCGGCCTGGCTCGACGGCGACCCCATCCCTCTGGACCTGTTCTCGGGGCCTGCCGGCCCACCGGACCCCGTCGAACTCTCCGCTCTCGCCGCGGCCGGGCTCCTCACTCCCCGGCCGGACGGCGGTTTCACGCTTGCCGAGGCCACCCGGCGCGGAGTCCACGCCGTCTTCGGTAGTGAGGGCCGGGACCAGGCCCTGCGCATCCTTCACGCGCACCTGGGCGAACCCGGCTCTCCGGAGGAGACCGTGCGCTGCCTGCGGCTGCTGCCTCACCTCACCCAGTGGACTGCCCTGACTCGCCCCGAAGACGACACCCCGGAAGGGGCCACCCTCCTCAACCGGGTCGTCGTGCTGCTGCTGGAGAACGGGATGGGGTCGGCCGCCGTCCCGCTGGCCGAACGGGTCGCTCGAACCGCCGAGACACATATGGGGCCGGACGAACCCAAAACACTGACGATGCGGGCCAACCTGGCCTCCGTATACGACCAGGCGGGCGAACACCGGCGCGGCGCACGGCTGCTGGAGAAGGTCATCGCGGCCCGCACCGCGCTGCTCGGCCCGGACCACCCCGACGTATGGCACGCCCACAACAATCTCGGCGGCATCTACCTCACCCTCGGCGACTACGAGAAGTCCGCACACATTGTGGAGGGCCTCATCGCCCACCACACCAAGGTGCTTGGGCCCGCCGACCGGAGCACACTGATGGCCCGCAACAACCTTGCAGTCATCACCGAGCAGGCCGGGCCGGGCGCCGCGACGAGGCCATCGCCCTGTGGGAAGCCATACTGCCCGAGTTCGAAGCCGCGCTCGGCGAGGACGACACGGACACCCTCGCCGTACGTGCCGCCCTTTTCCGTGCCCGTATGGAGCGCGACGGCGCAGACCAGGCCGCTGAACTTGCCGAAGTGGAGCAGAGGGTCGCCGTGTTCGTCGGACCGTACGGCGAACCCACCCAAGAGGCCGTCGCCGCGCTCGTCGAACGCGCCACAGTCGTGCGTAACCTGGGCCGCTACGACGAGGCCGTCACTGGTTACCAGGAGGCCATCAAGCTGGGGCGGACCTCCTTGGGGTCCGGACATCCAGTCGTTGTCTCCCCCCGCTACCGGATGGCTTACGCATTGCAGGCGCGAGGTGCGGTCGAGTCGGCCCTGGCGGAGGCCGAGGGGGCCCTGGCAGAGGCAGACCGCAGCCTGGGCCGCATCCACCACGAAACCCTGATGGCGGCCGTGACCGTGATCTCCCTGCTCCTGCAACTGGAGCGCATGCAGGAGCACCAGGATCTCCTGGAGGGGCGCCTGGCAGACATCATCGAGGGACTCGGCTTTGGACACCCGCTGGTGCGGGCACTGGCGGCGCACCGGGCGTCACTAGCGCTCAACCGCCCGGACTGGTGATAAGGCAGCCGGGTTCGGCGTCGGTTCCGAGCCGTCCGACTGAGCTTGGAATGTCGCAGTGAGCCGCCGTGCCGGTTCCTCCGCGTGGGTAGGAACCGGCACGGCTCTGCGATAAGTCATCCGGCCCCGTGCTGAGCGTAGTGAACGACGACGGCAACTTCGAGTCCAGCTCCCTGATCGACGAGATCGTCCGCGAGGGAGCCCGCCGGATGCTGGCCGCCGCACAGGAGGAGGAAGTCAACCAGTACATAGCCGAGCTGGCGTCCGAGCGGGACGAGCGCGGGCACCGCCTGGTGGTCCGCAACGGGCACCACCGGCCCCGCAGATCCTGGCCCCGTGGTGCCGCAAGTCGCCCAAGGTGTCGGAGCTGCTGCCGCTGCTCTATCTCCCCGGACTATCGTCCGGGGACTTCGTTCCCGCGTTGGAGCAGTTCGGCGGCTGGGGGAGGCCTGCTGGCGGACCTTGCAGCCGGAGCTGTCCTTGCGCGACCACGACCGTATCGTTAGCGGTCGAATCCCCCCTCGGCCAACGCACGAGAAATGACGGCAGTCCGGTGGCCGTCGTGGGCTCGAGAGGACGGGCACCCCCATCAGAGGGGCATGGCGAACCGACGGCAGACATGGATGCGCGTGAACTCGTTCCTCAACTGCTGTTCTTCGTTGAGGCTGGCGTGCAGGAGGCAGCCATCGGTTCCAGTCCCTGTCGCCGGATTCCTATGGCTCGGTCCGGTTCCCCGGGCTCGGCGTAGTAGTTCGCGTAGACGTGCAGGTAGTGGCTGCTTTCGGTGAACCCCATGGCTCGATACCAGCGCAGGGTGTCAGGGAGGTCTCGGGTCCAGGCATCGAGCGTGTTCAGGCCCAAGGCGCGTGCGCGAGCTTGGGCTTCTGCGAGGAGTGCCCGGCCGTGTCCTTGGTGCTGATGGTCGGGATGGACAGCAACCGTGTCGATGGTGGCTAGGTCGCCGTCGACCGTCACATCCATGGCGCCGAGTACGATCCCGGAGTCTTCTGTGGCAACCAGCTCGAAGCCTGGTGCAGGGATCTCTGGCTTTGTCTGGCGAACGTCGTCGAAATAGGGGGTGTTCAGGAAGGAGAGCACCCGGCAGCGGAGCCATGATGCTTCGTCTGCGGGGGTGTAGTCACGGATGATGCGGGTCACGTCTGTGGTCCTCGTTCGTCGTGGTGTTCAACGGCGTCTGGTCACGATTCAGCGAGGTCATGGACGTAAGCGTGGCCCTGAACTCACCCGGCAGCAAACGGATTTCAGTCTCGTGGTCGCGGCCGTGTGTTGCTGCGGGGCCCGTCACATCGTCCAGGGAACGGTGAGCGGTCCGCCGCCCGTGATGCCCTTGCCCGTCGCCTGCACTCGTGATGGAGGAAGACGAGACCAACCCAGCTGTCCACGTCGGAGGGGACCGCTATCGAGCGATCAGCCTGCGCTTCCACCAGCTGTCACGCTCCTTCCCGGAAGAGCGTGATGACTTGATGCGCGACTTCCTCGTGACGGCTCAAGGTGAGTCGGTGCGCATTGAGGTCATGGTGAGGACCTGGGACGGTGACGGCCTCGATGTCTTTCTTGCCGAGCTGGCAGAAGAGTTTCGAGGATGGGACGGCACCCGGACCTGGCGCTCTCTCGAGGACGACCTGACGCTGGCTGCCGAGCACGCAGGATCACACGTCCGATTGACGTGGGGGCTGCACGACCGGCTCCCCGACGACGAGTGGCGTTTCGAAATGACGACCAGTCATGCTCCGGGAGAGGACATGCGTCACCTTGCCATCGAGATGCGTACCTTCTTGGAGTCTGATCCGCTGCAGTGAGCGGAGACAGCTCGTCAGTCGTCTATGACCGGCACAACGCGCCGAGTTGGGGCGTGAGATGTCGGCGTAGGTGAGGTGGCAGTCCTCGGCGACGCAGGTGCGGATGCGGTGGGCGAAGGGGCCGGTCAGCAGCTCGACGGCATCCCGGGCGACGGTGGCCGACAGGTGTGTGCCACCGGGAGCCCCGGCCCACTGCCGCTTCCCGGCCGACGTGATGGCGGGGGCCAGGGCCGGACGGGCAGCTGCCTCGTTGACCTTCCGCGGCTAGGCCGCGATCCGCCACGCCGAGGACCCGTTCGACGAAACCAGCGGCGTCGGCCGCGGCTGAGACTGCTTCTTCCAGGACGTGCCCGTAGGCAAGACGGGCAAGAACCGCCTGCACCTCGACATCCACAGCGAACCCGGCGGCCTCGACAAGCTGGTGTGGGACTGGAAGACTTGGGGGCGACCCGCGTCCGAGAGATGAACAAGGGGCCGGCCGGGCACTGATGGATCAGGCAAGACCCGGAGGACAACGAGTTCTGTGTGGCGTAAGCCCGGCTCTGGTCCGCTGCGGGGCATTGACTCTCCGACACCGGGAGACGCGTCTTATCCACTGCTCAGGACGCCGATCCGGTCGTACCCGGGACCTCCGAGCCTGGCGCCGTGCGGGGCCGGGCACCGTGAGCGCCTGGGTGAGGTCGAGCCGATTATTCATGTCGAGCTCGAACCGGCCGTAAGGGTTTACGTGCGTCCAGCAGCTCAAGCGAGGCGATGGCGGCGTCCGGGTGCCCAAGTACTACGGGTGATTCTGTGGGAGGCCTGCTGGTGGATCTTGCAGTCGGAGGCCTAGGCTCGCCGTGACAACGAAGGAGGATCCCGATGATGACGCTCGATCTCCACCCGGTCTTCCGTAACAACCGGGACATCGAGCTCGCGTTGCGTCAGTTTCTCTTCAGGGCGTCCCATGCGGGTGAACCGGTCGCGGAGATCATCCCCGGCAAGGGATCGGGACGGCTGAGGGCCCGGGTCCTTGCCTTCCTGGACCAGAAGCACATCCGCAAGCTCTATGTGCGCCGAGAGGTCGACTCGGGCAACTCCGGCCGCATCCTGGTGTACTTCAACTGAGGAAACGGTCCCTGCACGCCCCGGATCAGGCAAACCCGGTCGACCCCCAGGGTGAAGCCCCGGGCCTCGGGATCGGGTCGCCTTCGTCATCCCGCTCGGTGAGCCGTCCGAGAACCTCTGGTCAACCTCGCGCTTTCGACCGTGTCACGGTGAAAGGTGGGCGGGTCGGGCCGTGCGGCGGCCTATGGTGGAGGTATGGGCGAGATCGTCGTCGTGTACGAGGTCGACAAAGGGGCGGACACACGCGTACCGCGTGGTGAGGAGAGGCTCGTCCGCCGGGTGCACGCGGCGCCCGCCGCGCCAGGTTCCCCCGGCACGACCGGACCACGAACCCTCTGCGGCAAGGACACCTTCGCCATGGAGACGACCCGCTGGAAGCCCTCCGAGCACCCTGAGACACCGTGGTACCCCGCGGAGTACGCAACCGCGATCTGCCCCGACTGCGATGCCGTGATGGAGACCTGACCGGCGCGCCGACCACCCTGACGCGGCTGCGTTGCCCGGTGGTATCGGGGCGGCGGAGAACGTGTAGGTCAGCGTGCTCGACCTGTCACAGCTGCTGGCCCGTCCGCTGCCGACAGTGGATGGGCCGGTAGCTTTCGGTCCGAGTGGTTCTGGGGGATGGGATGGACGTCCTGGGGATCGACGCTTGCGGTAAGCAGGGGTGGGTGGGGATTCGGCTCACCGGTGGCGCGTACGCGGGAAGTCTGGTGGCCGTATCTCTCGATACGCTGATCGAGCGTGCCGGTGCGGTAGCGGCGATCGCGGTGGACATGCCGCTGGGTCTTGGTGAGAAGGGCTGGCGTGCCGCTGATATCGCGGCCAAGGCGCTGCTGGGAACGCGACGCAGCAGCGTTTTCCTCATCGGGCCACGGCCCGCGTGGCAGGAGCTTGATTATCCGGCAGCCGCAAACCGGTGCCAGGAGCTCACCGGGAGTCGGCTGAGCCGGCAGGCGTGGGCGCTGGCACCGAAACTTCTCGAGGCTCGGGCGTGCTGGCTTGCCGATGAGCGCGTTCACGAGGTGCACCCCGAGGTGTCCTTCCACGCCTTGGCCGGCGGGGTGCCACTGGCCTACGCCAAGAAGACCTGGCGCGGCCAAAGCCTGCGCCGCGCACTGCTGGCCGAGGCGGGCCTCGTGCTCCCGGACGAACTCGGAGAGGCCGATCGGGTCGCCGTGGACGATGTGCTCGACGCCACTGCCGCCGCCTGGTCGGCGCACCGGATCGCGCTCGGGATCGCGGAGCGGGTTCCCATGGTGCCCGAACCGGACGTGGAGGGCCGCCTCATCGAGATTCGATACTGACTGATTCCTTCACGTAACAGGTCGTGTGCACGCAGACGGCTGCGGCATCCCCCCAGCACAGTCCGCCCGGGTCGAGAGCCCGGTGTCAGGGCACGTTCCACTTCTGAGCCGCGTTGGCAGAGCACCAGGCGATCTGGAAGGGCGTCCCGTCCGCAGTGTCGGCGTTGGCCACGTCGAGGCACTTGTCGGCCGCGACGTTGACGATGTCGTAACCGGGCGAGTAGCGCCACTGCATGACGTCGGTCGAGTCGCAGGCGTCCATCACGACCCGGGTGCCGTCGTCCGTGTAGCGGTTGGCCAGTGAGAGGCAGCGGCCGTTCTTCCGGAGGGTGCCGTCGGCGGCGAACTCCCACTGCTGGTCGGGGCTGCCGTTGCAGGTGTAGAGCTGGAGCGCGCTGTCGACGAGCTGCACGCACTTGCCGACGAACGGGTCGTAGCGGCCGGCGATGGCGCCGACCGGCCGGGAGAAGTCCTCCGTGGGCCCCTGCACGGTGTTGCTGTCCTGGGTCGTCGCGTCCGGGGTCGACCTCGGCTTCTTCTGCTCGGCCCGCTCGGTGGGGGGCTGCACGGGCGGCTGCTGGACCGTGACGTGCTCCACCGTCTTCTGCTGCTTCACCGGGTCCTCGCTCGGCGAGGCGGAGGACGCCGACGGCGTGGGCTCGCTCGGGGACGGCGATACGGACTCCGCCACCACGGGCACGGTGGACGCGGCGGTCACGGCCGTAGCGTCACGGCCGCCGTCGCCGAACGTCACGTGCTGCGCCAGCGAGGCGGACAGGGTGACCGTGGCGGTCGCGGCGGCGGTCCAGCCGACCGTCGCCCAGACCCGGCGGCCGGGGACCATGCCGCGCGGGGCACGGGCCGGCTTGTCGCGGAAGGTGTCGGCGAAGCGCTGCGAGGACATGACGATCGGGCTCCAGAAGGCGTCGGGGGTTACAGCAGGTCCTGTTCGTCCAGCTGGATGAGCTGGGCGGAATCGGGCGAGGTCAGCTCGGCGACCCGCAGCGCCTGCCGTTCCGTCATCCGCTGGAAGAGCTGACGGGCGGTGCGTCCGTTGCCGAACTGGGCGTTGCGCGGGATCCGCTCGACGTATGCGGTGAGCGCCCGGCGGGCGGTGGCGGTCAGCTCGTACTGGTGCCGCTGCGCGTGGTGGTCGACGATGCTGACCAGCTCGGCCGAGGTGTAGTCGGCGAAGAGCAGGGTGCGGGTGAAGCGGGAGGACAGACCTGGGTTGGAGGTGACGAAGCGGCCCATGTCGTCGGGGTAGCCGGCGGCGATCACCACGACCTCGTCCCGGTGGTCCTCCATCAGCTTGACCAGGGTGGCGATGGCTTCCGTTCCGAAGTCGTTGGCGGCGCCCGCCGGGACCAGGGCGTACGCCTCGTCGATGAAGAGCACTCCGCCGCGGGCGCGGTGGAACGCCTCGGTGGTCTTGGGCCCGGTGTGACCGACGTACTCGCCGACCAGCGCACTGCGGTCGACCTCCACCAGATGGCCCCGCGCGAGCAGACCGAGGGCCTTGAGGAGCCGCCCGTAGAGGCGGGCCACCGTCGTCTTGCCGGTGCCCGGGTTGCCCGCGAAGACCAGGTGGCGGCTGAGCGGCGGCGCGGGCAGCCCGGCCTGCTCCCGCAGTCGCACCGTCTGCATCAGCTTGACCATGCCGCTCACATCACGCTTCACGCCGTCCAGACCGACCAGTTCGTCCAGTTCGGCCAGCAGGTCCTCCAGGGTCTCCGGCTCCGGTTCGGGCTCGCCCTGCTGCCACAGGTCGTCCGCGCCCGCCCCGGGCGCACTCTCGGCGGCCGGAGCGTCCCGGCGGTCGGGGGTGAAGGACGTGAGCGGAGCCGCCGGGGGCGCCCCCGTGCGGTCCGCCAGCGTCGGCAGCACGGTCGTGCGCACCCGAACCGCCGCGCAGTCCTCGAACACCGGCTGCGCTCCGTCGGCGAGACCCACGTCCTGTCCGCAGTCGAACACCCGGCAGCCGCGGAACCGCACGTCGGCGCCCTTGCCGACGTGCAGCGCGGGGAACGTGGAGCCCGACAGGTCGCAGTGGTCGAATGTGCCGGTGACGGCCTCACCGGCGAGGATTCCGTTCTTCCCGCAGTCCTCGATGCGCACCGCGCGCACCTCGGCGGCGGCGCCCCGCTCCAGCACCAGCCCGCTTCCCGCGGCGCCGGTGACCGTGCCGCCGGCCATCCGCAGGCGGCCCCCGGCGTCCACGGCCACGCCCGCACCGCCCACCTGGGCCACCCGGGTGCCGGTCAGCTCGACCGAGGACTCCACGCCCACCTCGACACCGCTGCGCCGCTGCCCGCCCACCGAGCAGTCCCGCAGCTCGGACGGCTCCTCGGCGGCCGACCGCAGCCGTACGCCGGTCTCGCCGCCCCTCACCCGGACCGCGTCCAGCACCGCGCGCGCCTCGCCCTCCACGTGCACTCCGCAGACCCGGAAGCCGTCCAGCGAGCTCTCCGTCACCTCGGCCCGTGCCCGCTGCGCCGCCGCAAGACCGTGGTCGCCGGTGCCGCGCACCCGGCAGCCCGTCACCTGGGCGTGCGCCTGCCCGCCCAGGTGGAGCGCGGTGGCGCCGGCCCGGTCGAACTCCGAGTCTGCGAGGGTCACCGCCGTGGCGTCGGTGGCGAGCACCGCGTGCCCGCCGGACTCGGTCACCCGGCAGCCCCGCACGGTCAGCCGGGACGCCTCGTTCGCGACCACGCCGTGGTCGCCGGCCCCGGTGATCCGGCAGTCCGTCAGCTCGGCCCGCGCCTGGTGCGAGACCTGCACCCCCGATCCGGTCTGCCGCTCGATCCGGCAGGCGGTCAGCAGTACTTCGGCAGTGTCCTGCACCAGCACGCCGTTGCGGCCCGCTCCGGTCAGGGTGCAGTCCGCGGCCAGCAGCCGGCCGCTGCCCCGGGCGCGCAGCGCGGAGCCGGAGGTCCCCTCGATCCGCAGCCCCTCGGCGAGCAGTACCGCCGAGCCGGAGAGCACCGCGCCGATGCCCTCCACCTCATGGATCACCGTGTCCTCGACGCGCGCCCGCGCGTCCCCGGTCAGATGCAGTGCCGTGTTCCGCACGGAGCCCAGCCGGGTGCGGCGCAGCAGCAGCACGCCGCCGCCGTCGACGGGGTCGGACAGCTCGGCGGCCAGGTCGTCGTCGAGCCCCAGGGCCGTGTTGGCCACCGCGGAGGCGCCCGACGCGGAGCCGGTCACCTCGACCCGGCCGCCGCTCAGTTCGCAGTCGGCGAGGGTCAGCCCGGCCGCGTCGGCGACCCGGACCAGTACCTCCGCCGGGTCCGCGCCCCGCAGCACCAGACCGGTGAGCACACAGCCCGGGGCGGTCACGGTCAGGGCGGGCCCGCCGGGGGAACGCAGCTCCACCGAGCCGGAGCCGGCCTCCGGCTCCAGCGTGACGCGCCGGGTGAGCCGCAGGGACTCCTCGTAGGTGCCCGGCGCGATCCGCACCACGGCGCCGGCGGGCGCGGCGGCCAGGGCGGCGGCGAGGGTGCGGTGGGCGCCCCGGCCCTTCGGTGCGACGTGGACGACTGTCATCACTGCCCCCCGTTCGCGCCCGGTGTGTCGCCCGAGCCCTGGTAGTAGCCCGGCTGGGCGGACCTGACGATCGCCCCCGACAGATACAGGTTGGAGAAGATCTTGTCCACCAGCTTGCCCAGGCCGCCGACGGCGAAGATGTCGAAGAAGCCCTGGCGGTGGTACCAGCGGCCGCCGAGGTTCTGGATGATCATCGTACGGCCCAGGCCGGTGGTGAGGGCGCCGGCCAGGCTGCCCGCGGCGCCGAGCGCACCCGCCAGCAGGGCGTCCGAGCCGGAGAGATGGTGGACATGGCCGTCCTTGTCCTTCACTCCGAAGATCGCGGAGGACGCGGCCCCGCCGACGAATCCGGAGACGGCGCCGCTGACCAGGCCGACCCCGAAGTCGTAGGTGCCCGACCGCCAGCGGGTCACCTTCTCATTGCCGGCGAACTCGGCCGCCCAGGAGTCGTCGTTGGGGCGGCGCGTGAACGGGTTGCCCTGGTCGATCTGGCTGAGCCCGGTCTTCCAGGGTCCGCCGCGATGGGCGGCGAAGTGCCCGGCGCTGAACGTCCCCTTCACACTGGCGCCGACGGTCGCGCCGAACGCGGCGCGGGCGACGTCCTTGGGGGTGAACGGGGTTCCGTTGACGGCGCTGACGATGCCGGAGACGATGAGGTTCATCGTGAAGTCGAGCACCCACTCCTGCACGAACTCCACGGCGAGCGCGGTCGCGACCCGGCCGAGGAACGGGGTGGTGGTGGAGACGCCGTTCGCGGTGGCGCCCCACTCCCAGCGGTTGACCTCGCGCAGCATCCGGCTGTAGCCGCGGTACTCGTTGAACGCGCCGGTGAAGTTGGTCTCCCGGCCGATCAGCGAGACGTTGGTCCGGCCGAAGGCGTCGGTGTCGGTGTGCCAGACGTACCCGGGGATGGTCCGCTCGTCGATCATCGTGACGCCGTCGGCGCCGAACCGGCGCCACTGCTTGTGCCAGTCCTCGCTCTCCAGGAAGGTGCCGTCCGACAGCTCGACCTTGCGGCCCAGTTCGAGGCCGTTCTCGTACTCCTTGAAGACATGCGGGTTGTGGATGCCGCCCGGGTCGGGCAGATACTCGCGCACCCGGTGCGGGGCGTCGGTGAACCATCCGGCGCCGGCCGGCTTGGCGGGGATCTCCTGGATCTTGAGGTTGCCCTGGCCGGCCAGGTGGTCCTCCCAGCGGGCGCCGGGCTCCCACCGCATCAGCCCGTTGCCGTCCGCGTCGAACCAGTGCCGCACCCGGTCGGCGGGCCCGGTGCCGAAGGCCTTGATCTCCCCGTCCGCGCCGGTCTTGTTCCAGTGCCAGGTCTCCCGGCCGCCCGGCCCGTGCACCGCCCAGGCGTCCACGGTGGTGCCGTCCTTGAACAGATGGTGTTCGCGGATCAGCCGGTCGCCCAGGAAGTCCTGGTACGACTCCCGGTCCCAGCCCCAGCGGGTCATGTCGCCGCGGTCGAAGTTGAGTTTGCGGACGCCCTCGTTGCCGAGGCTGTCGTGCCAGCGCAGTTCCCCGCCGCGCAGCATGTCCGTGGTGGTGACCTGGACCGGCAGGCCGCCGCCGGTGTGCGGCTGGGGCCAGGTGTCCTGGCGGGCGACGACCAGGCCGTGGTGGTCGTAGTGGGTCCAGTCGCCGGCGCCGGCGTGTCCGGTGCGGGCATCGGGGCCGGGCGCCGGGCGGTAGTCGATCACCGTGCCGTCGTCCAGGCCGACCCGGACCACGTTCCACTGCTTGCCCGCGTTCGGGGTGTACCAGTCGCCGTCGGCGAGGTCGTCCGTGACCTTGTCCTGCCAGCGGATGCGCCGGGTGTCCACGCCCGGGAGGTCGGCGAAGTCGGTGCGGTCGAAGGTGCGATGGCCCTGCGGCCTGCCCTCGCCCTGGGACCAGGGCAGATGGCCGTCCCGGCGGCCCACTCCGTCCGGCAGCCTCACATCGCCTGCGGTGACGGTGTCGCCGCCGAGCAGCTTGCGGGTGTCGCGGAGGATCTCGCCGTCGCGGGCGATGTCGGTGATCGCGCCGTTCTGGCTGACGAACCGCACGCCCTGGGTGACGGTCTTCCCGTCGGCCGAGGTCTGTGTCCAGTGGTGCATCTGGAGCTTGCTGTCGTGGGCGAGCCACGGCACCCGGTCGAAGTTCACGGCCCGGTAGTCGCCGCTCGCCAGCCAGCGGAAGGCCACCGGGGGGCGCTGCTCGGCGAACCGCCGGCTCTCCAGGAAGTCGCCGTTCTTCAGCGTCAGTCCGCGTCCGTTCTCCTTGCCGTGCGCCGACCAGGAGGTGAAGTCCTTCTTCGGCACGCCGTCCACGCCGATCTCCAGCTGGTGGTAGCGGCGCACATCGTGCGGGTCGAGGGTGAAGCGGCCCCACTTCTCGTGCACCACGACCGTCTCGCCCGAGTGCGGATGGACCATGGTGTCGGTGTAGCCGCGGCCGGGCCCCCAGGACCGGGTGCCGTGCGCGATCTCCTTGAACTCGGCGTCGAAACGGGTCCAGTCCGTCGTCGCGAAGCTCTGGGCGAACGGATGGCGGTCCAGGTTCGCCAGGACATGGCCGCCGTCCGGGTTCTCCTGGAAGTGGCGTACCCGGGTGTCGACGCCCTTGGACGTCGTCACATCGAACCAGCTCCGGCCGCTCTCGCCCCAGTGCCGGGTGCCGACCCGGGCCACGCCGCCGTTGGCGTCGAACTCCGTCCACACACCACGCTGGTTGAGCCGCCCGAAGGTGCCGACGCCCGCCGTGGAGTGGTACGCGTCCACCGAGTGCCCGTTCGGCAGCGGGCGCCGTTCCATGACCTCCACACCGGAGCCGCTGAGCAGCTTGACCCGCCCGTTTCCGAGGCCCTTGGTCTCGACGGTGCCGAAGTCGTACCAGTGGCGGGCGCCGTGCTGCGCGACCGCCTGGCCGGCCCCGTCCAGGGTGACCCGCTGCCAGGTCGGCTTGCTCCCGTCCGCCGGGTGGGTGACCAGCAGATGCTCGTTCGGCTTGGGGACGCCCTTGTCGATGACGTTGATCCGCTGCTCGGTGAGCTTGCCGTGCACGTCGTACACCGTGAACTCGCCGCTGCGGGGGCCCGTGGTGTGGTCGAAGCGGTAACCGCCGCCGGGGTCCTGGGCGAACGTCCCGTGCCCAGCCGGGGGGACGGCGGTCAGGTCGCCGTCGAGCAGCGCATGGGTGTCCGTGCGCACGAATCGGGTGCCCACGCTGTCGGAGAGCTGCACCATGTCGAACTGGTGCGCGCCCTGGGCGTCGGTGACATGGAAGATGTGGGCGCCGTCGGCGGGTGGGGTGACGGTGTGCTCCAGGTCGCCGCCCGCGCCGTGTAGCCGTATCTCGCCGTTCGCGGTGGTGACCCGGAAGCCGCCCCCGGGACGGGCGGTGACCGTGTTGTCGGCGACCCTGGCGAGGTCGGCGTCGAGCAGTTCCAGGCCGCCGCCCGGGTGCAGTCGTACGGCCGTCCCGTCGGCGAGGCCGGTCAGGGTGTACTTCAGTCCGCCGTCGTTACCGTGCACGCGGATGCTGTCCGGGCCGGTGACGACGAGGGTGCCGTCCGCGCGGGAGGTGAGGGTGTGGTGCGGGACGGGCGCGCCGTCGGGGGCGTGCAGGGTCGGGGTGCCGCCGCTTGTGGCCGGGACGTGGACAAGATGATCCGTGCCCGCCAGGCTGACGACGTGGCCCGTCTGGCCGCCCCCGGCGTCGATCGCGACGTGGCCGTGCGGGCCCTGGACGCGGAAGCCGTCGCCGTGCGGGGCGACCCGGGCACCGTCGAGGTGGGGCGTCGTGCCGTCGAGGCCGAGCCGGATGTCCCGGCCGCCGTGAAGGCCGTTCTGGACGGTGAGCAGGTTGTCGGTGTGGACGCCGCCCCCGTTGTAGACCGTGGTGCGGTTGCCGCCCGCGGGGACGTGGAAGTCGTCGCCGACGCGGGTCACCGGGCCCTGGGCGACCCCGTCCGCGTTCACCCGCAGCGGGGCGCCGCCACCCACCGGGAGGTGGACCAGGTCCTGGGTGCCCTGGAGCGCGACGACGTCATGGGTGTACCGGCCGTGGGGGTCGGCGACGACATGGTGGCCGTCCTCCTGGATCCGGAAGCTCCCGTCGTGCTGGCGGAAGACCCGGGCGTCGCCGAGCGCGCCGGTCCCGTCGAGGTCGACATGCAGGGTGCGGTGGTCGAACGGTCCGCCGTGCAGGTCGAGCAGGTCGTGGGTGTGGGCGCCGTTGAGATCGTGGACGGAGGTGTGGTGAGGGGGGCCGGGGACATGGAGTTCGTCGCCGACCCGGGTGATCGGTCCCCGTGGGTGTCCGTCCGCGTCCAGACGCATCGGTAGGCCGGTGTTCCGGTCCAGATGGACGAGGTCGCCCGTGCCCTGGAGGGTGACCACGTCGTGGGTGTGCACGCCCTGCGCGTCGGCCACGATGTGGTGGGTCCCGTCGTCGATGCGGTACCCGTGGGGCTGCTGGTGGACGGTGGCACCGGGGATGTCGTTGCCGGCGGCGTCGACCAGGTGATGGTTCGCCAGGTTGATGTAGGCGCTGTCCTGGACGTCCAGCGCGGTGTGGGAGAAGCGGCCGTCGGTGGTGTGCACGTCGATGACGCCCCGTCCGTTGCGCGGGCTGTGCACATGGAAGACGTCCTGCGCCGAGGTGACGGTGGTGGTGCCGTGGACGTGGGCGCCCGCGTCGGTGATCTGGAACGTCCGGCCGTCGTGGCCCGGCAACACGAACAGGTTGTCCGCGGCGCCGCCGCCCGTGAGGCGGGTGCCGGCCCGGGTGCCGAGGCCGGTCGCCGGGTCGTAGAGCTGGAACCCGCCCGGGGTGGGCAGCACCAGCTCGCCGCCGTGGAAGCCGAGCGGTCCGCCCGGCACGGCGGTGCCCTCCACGTGCCGGACGGTGCCGCTGCCGGCGTCGATGCCGACCGTCGCGCCGGAGAACGTACCGTCCTGAAGGGTGATCAGGCGTTCCTCGCCGAGCGGGCGCAGACCGTTCGCGTCCACGGCGAAGTCCAGGCTGCGGACCTCGACCGCGTTCACGGGCTGCCGCACGTTCACGATCTGGGCGCCGTGCGCGTCGGCGGTGACGCTCGGGTGGATCGCGGACGTGCCGCCGTCCGGCACGACCTGCCGGACGTCGACGATGTGGCCAGGTGTGTCGCCGAAGCGGATCTCGATGCTGTGCCCGCCCGTGCCGGGCAGGTCCAGGACCTGGGAGTGGAGGGCGGGAGCGGGCACGGCCGCGGGAGCGGGCACCGGGGCGGACACGGCGGACGACGGGGCCGCAGGGGCCGGTGCGGTGGAGGTGGCGGGGCCGGGCATGGCTTCCGGTCGTGGGACCGTGGGCATCAGCTCGATGTCGCCACCGGCGCCCGCGGGCAGGTGCCGCACGTCGCCGATCCGCGGATAGTCCGGGGCCTGGAGCGCGTAGTTCCAGCGGAGCGTGCCGCCGTCCGGCAGACCGCGCTCGACGCGAAGGACGTTCTGACCGCCCGCCACGTCGTGCACGGCGGTTACGCCCGGGACGCCCTGCGGGTTGTGGACCGTCAGGGTCGTCCCGTGCGGGCCGTTGCCGATGTGTACCTCCACGCGGACGCCGGGCAGGGACGGGTCGATGTTGGTGAACGTGTTCTCGAAGTTGAGCCGGCCGACCTGCATCATCCGCACCTCGACCGTCTGGTGCGCCAGCACGGACAGGTCCACCAGGCCCAGCTCGGGCACGTCCGGGACGAGCGCCCCGCGGCCGGGGGCGGTCAGGCCCCCCGTGGCGGCCGGCGTGGGGGTGGGCGTCGGGGCGACGTGGGAGACGGAGGCGGCCGGCGGGACGGCGGGGGCGTCCAGCCGGCCGGTGCCCAGGGCGGAGGCGTCCAGGCCGGTGGCGGACACGGTGGGCGGCTGGACCTGGGCGGCGTGGACCGAGGGCGCGTCCATGTGCGCGGCGGGGACCGCCGGGGCCTGCATGGAGCCGGCGTGCGGGGCCGCCGACTCCAGATGGGAGGTGGCCACCGCCGAGGTCTCCACGTGGTGGACGTCGACCGCGGGGAGGTCCACCTGGCCCACGGAGGGGACGTCGACACGGGACGGCGCGGGCACGTCGAACCCGGCGGTCGAGCGGCCCATGCCCGGTCCGTCGACATGGCCGACGGACGGGACGGTGATGCCGCTGGTGGAGGCATTGAGCCCGGGTACGTCGACGCGGCCCACGGACGGCACCGCGATGCCGTTCGTGGAGGAGGTGGCGCCCGGTACGTCGACGCGGCTCACGGACGGTGTGCTGATCCCGGCGGATGAGGAGCCGGCCGCCGGTACGTCCACGCGGGCGACCGGGGGCACCTCGACGCGGGGCATCCCGCCGACCGCGGGCAGGTCGGTCAGGCGGGCACCCGTCCCGGGCATCTCGATCCGGGTGACCGTCGGCCCGTGCGCCACCGACCCCAGGCCCGGCACGTTGACGTGCCCCACGGAGGGCATGTCGGCCAGTCCCGTCGTCGGCACGTGAACACCACCGACGGAAGGCGTGTGCACCGTGGGCGTCGCCGGCACCTGGCCGCCGACGGACAGCATCTCGATCCGCGTCACCCCGGTGCCGGGCACGTTCAGGTGGGGCGCCCCGATCTGCTGCACCGTCACCGATCCGACGCCGTGGCCGGCCGCCGGGACCGACGGCACGTTCAGCCCGTTCAGGTGGGGCGTCGACACCGACGAGACGGGCCCCAGCTGGGGCAGGTGGAGACCGTCCATCCCGCCGAGCCCGCCCGTGGCCGGCAGGTCCACCAGACGCGCCCCGATGCCGGGCGTCGAGGAGGTGACCGCGCCGATCCCGTGGAAACCGCCGAGGTTGACCGTCCCCAGCGAGTCGCTCACCGAGAGCGTCGGCAGTCTGCCGAGTTCCGTTGCAAGTCCGCCCGGGGCGCTCGGGGCGAACTGGCCGAGGTGGAGGGACGGCAACGAGCCGAGGCCCTCCCCGGCCCGCGCGATGTCGAGGCCGGCCGCGACCCCGCCGCTGATCTTGCTGGACGCGCCGAGGAACTGGCCGCCCGCGAAGGCGCCGTACCGGTACATGCCGAAGATGCCCCGGTCGATGACGCCGATCCTGAGCGCGAAGGTCAGACCGTGCCCGAGTTCGTCGGCGGCCACCGGCAGGAACAGTCGCAGCACGTTCATCCCGCGCACGCTGTTGAGCATGCCGTGCCCGATCGCGCTGCCGACCCCCTTGATGCCGTTGAGCCCGGTGACCAGGGTCCGGATCCCGAAGAACGTCTTCGCGCCCATCAGGTTGATCACGGTCAGCTCGCTCGCGGCCGGCACGAGGTGGAAGGAGGTGACGAGCGAGTTGCCGCCCATCGTGAAGCCCTTGACACCCGGCATGAACTTCAGGCCGGGTATGTGCGTCATCCCCTCCAGCCCGTGGATGCCCTTCATCCAGACACCGGTGACCTTGACGGTGTCGTCGATGCCGAGGGTCAGCCGGGCGAAGAGCCCGAGCGCGTTGGGCCCGCCGAGGAAGAGGCTCTTGGCACCCTTGAAGCCGCCGACCAGGATGGCTTTCAGGCCCTTCCACAGGTCGGCCAGGCGGATGCCCTTGGTGGTCGGCGCGATGACCCCGAGGACCGACAGCACCAGGTCCGTGGCGCTCGCCCGGCCCTGTGAGAAGTCCACCGCCGTCTTGATCAGCAGCGCCACGTTGAGCCCGATGGTGAACAGCGCCAGCGGGCCGCCCACGATCATCGCCGGGATGACGAGAATCAGCGCCAGCCAGCCGAGCGCCTTCCAGAACTCGTCGCATTCGTCCACCGGCGAGGCGATGCTCTCCGCCGCGTCGCGCAGCACGCCCGCCGCGGTGCCTGCCGCGTCCGACAGGGTGTGCCTGGCGTCCTCGGCGGTCGCCTTGTGCGCGTCCCGCCCCTCCTGGTCGTCCTCGGCCAGCGCCGCCGCCCCGGCCAGCGCCTCGTCCGCGCGCCGCTGCTGCTCCCGCATCACGCCGACGTAGGTGCGCAGTGCCGACTGGGCGTCCTTGTGTGCCTGCCGGAAGGTGGACACATAGGTGCGCAGATCGTTGTCGATCACCTTTCGCAGCGCGTCCGCGGTCTCGCCGACGAAGGCGCCGTCCGTGGTGTTCTTGATCTCGGTCAGGCCGGAGTCGATGGTGTCCGCCAGGGTGATCAGATCGTCCTGGGACAGGATCAGCGCGTCGATCCGGTCCGGATCGCCCACTGTGGGGTCGCTGTCGAGGCCGAGGGCACTCCAGTCCGCGGGACGGGCCACCGGGGACGCTCTCCTTCCGATGCAGGGCGGCTGCTGCTCCCTCCACGCACCAGGGCTGCGAAAAGGTTCAACCACGGATCGGAAAGTGGCAGGCGCGACCACTGTGACGAGGTCGACCACGCTGAAGAACCGAGTTCGTTGAACGTTTCGGGGGCCCTGGTGCGTGGAGGGAGCGGAAGGTGAACCGGGGCGGCCCGGCCGGGCGGCCGGGGGAGGACCGAAGAGGAGGGGCAGTGGCCGATTTCTCCATCGACTACTCGGCTCTGCAGACAGTGCAGCAGCAGATGCGTGCCCTCGCGGACGACGCCGACTCGGGAGGGGCGACCGGGGCCTTCAAGGAGATGGGCGAGGCCACCGCCTCCGAGCGCCGGTCGGCGCTGGGCTCCGCCGATCTGTCCTCCGCCTTCAACCTCTTCTACACGCGCTCGAGTTCGCGCACCAACCAGGCCAAGGACGGCCTCCAGCAGCTCGCCGACACCTTCAAGGGCGTCTCGGACACCTTCTTCCAGGCGGATGCCCAACTCGCCTCCTCCGGCGGCCTGATGGGTTCCAAGCTCGGGCTGGACGACTGGAAGAGCCAGAAGGCGGCCTACGACCGGTGGGTGTCGGACGACAAGGCGTGGCACGACTACCTGGAGAAGATCGGTGCCAGCGACTACTTCGACCAGCACCCCGACGCCCGCATCGGGGACGTGTGCGGCGCCGACAACCCACCCGGCTTCTGCGACGCCTGGCAGAACGACCTGGACGACAAGCAGGTGACCGTACCGGACGACCCGGGCACCCCGCCGCCCGAGCCCACCGACGACCCGCCCACCTCGTACACGTACGAGGACGACAAGGGCAAGGTCGACGTCAGGCTCGAACTGGACGACCACTACGACGTGATGAAGGAGACGTCCGTCATCACCACCCCGAACGGACAGTCGTACACGTCCGTCACCACCTACGACTCCGCTCCGCACCACGTCGATCTGGGCGACGACAAGCGCATCGACGTGCGCGACTACACGATGGAGACGACCTACGCGGACGGGTCGAAGAGCACCGCCAAGGTGGTGAACGACGACGACGGCTCCGGAACCATGACGATGACCGACAGCGAGGGAAACGTCACGGTCTCCACCCGCTCCGGCCCCGACGCCGACTGGTCCGAACCCGTGGACCAGAACGACTAGGGCGACACCGACGTTCGGCCCGAGAAGACCAGAAAGGCTCACCCCATGCCCGCCAACATCAGCCTCTCCTACGGCGAGATCCAGCGCGTCTCCAATCTCCTGGACAACAGCGTCGAGCACACGCTGGTCCCGCGCATGGAGGAGGCGAAGGCCGAGGTGGACACCCTCCTCGAGACCGCCCTCGTCCTCACCGAGGCGAGCCCCGCCCTCCAGACGCAGTACGAGAAGTTCACCGGCTCGCTCAAGGACGCCACCCAGAGCATCAAGGACTACGCGGAACAGTTCCGCCAGATCATGAACTCCATCAAGGACATGGACCACAGCCTCGCCGAGAAGGTCAGGAGCAACGGCTGACCGGGCCACGCACGTACCAGCACACATCCCACCGCAGGGCCGACAGGAGACCCACGAGATGGCCGACAACGCAGACGTCGTCGTCGATTACCACGAGATCGCCCGGGTCGCCACGACCATGGGCCACAAGCTCAGCGACATCTCCCACGAGCTGAACGACCTGGAGACGACCGTGAGCGGTCTGCTCCACGAAGGCCTGGTCTTCGAGAAGGCCAGCCCCGCCCTCCAGGCGGCCTACGACGACTTCAGCAGCCAGTTGAAGACGTCCGCGAAGAACATCCAGGACTACGCGGACAGCTTCAACCAGATCGCCGACTCGCTCGCCGAGTCCGACCAGAAGATCGCCGCCGACGTGCAGAAGGCGCAGGCGGAGAGCAGCGCCCACCAGGACACCTGAACCACCCGCGCCGAAGGGGGCCGCGGGCCTTTGCCCGCGGCCCCCTTCGTGTCGTCGTCAGTCCGCCGTCAGCCGCCCAGGACCGTGAGCGGGACCTGGACCATGATGGCGGTGCCCCCCTCACTCGCCGTCCAGCCACGGCCGGCCATCAGGGGCGCGCGGACCTGCTCCGCGGACAAGCGGGCACCGATGAGGTCGCCCTCGCTGATGGACTTCGGTCCCAGCAGGATGCCCCGGCGGGAGCGCCGGGCCATGCCCACCCAGCCGAGGGAACTCATCGACTCGGGCAGACCGGCCAGCAGCAGGCCCTGCCCGTGGTCGCGTCCGGAGGTGGCGACCTGACGGAGCACCTTGTCCGCACGGCAGCTCAGCATCAGGTCCGCGTCGTCCACGACCACCACCGACGGCTTCCCGGACACCGCCTTCAGCGCCTCGGTCACCGTCTCCGCCGAGGGGTCCGGGTCCGTGATCACCTGCGCCAGGTCGTGGGCCGCCAGCTGCCGCAGCTGCGAGTCGCGCGGGGTGATGACCACGAGCGCGGTGCCGCCCAGCAGCAACGACACGCACATCGAGGCGAGCGTGGTGCTGCGCCCCGAGCGCGGGGGACCGGCGACCATGAACGACCCACCGCCGGCCGCGAAGTCGTATCCGAGCGGCTCGCCCGCGTCGCCGCCCACGCCGAGCAGCGCCCACAACGGACGTCGCTCGGCCTGGGGCACCTGGTCGATGGTGTCCTGGAAGCCGATCAGCGTCGGCAGTTCCTCCACCCTGAACGGCCGCCGGACCGCCGCCACCTGCGCGTCCCTGGCCGTCGTACGGCGGCCGATCTCGCGCAGCGCGTCCGCCTGGTCCGCCCCGTCCTGTGCCGGCAGCAGCGCGATCTGCGCCTCGATCCCGCTGGGCGCCAGCCAGCCGCGTCCCGCGGGGATGTGGGCCGGCACCTTGTTCCGGCCGAGCCCCGCGATGTTGTAGTCGCTGAGGTCGGCCTGCTTGAGCAGCAGCCGGTTGTCGTTGTGCGCCGCGAGCCGCCCGCCGAGCAGCAGCCGCTCGGAGGTGGCGATGACATGGATGCCCGCCGCCGCGCCCTCGCGCAGCAGCCGGACCACCTCGGCGTAGACCCGGCCGCCGTCGTAGTCGTCGAGCATCGCGCTGAGCGCGTCCCAGCCGTCGATCAGCACCAGGATCCGGGCCGGGCGGCGGTTCTTGGGCAGCTTGGACCGCAGTTCGCCCAGGCCCGCGCAGTCGTGCTGTGCGATCAGTCGCTGACGGCGCGTCAACTCGCTGATCAGCCGGGCGACCAGCCGCTCCAACCGCTCGGTGTCGTGCCGTGACACGACCGCCCCGCAGTGCGGCAGCGCCTCCAGGGCGGCCAGGCCGCCGCCGGACGCGTCGATGCCGTAGACGTGCAGATCGGAGCTGGGGATGACCAGGGCGGCCGAACCCGCGACGGTCCGCAGCACCTGGGTGCGCCCGGAGCGCGGTGAGCCGATCACATACAGATGCCCGAAGGTGGCGAAGTCGATCGTGCCAAGCCGCTGTTGCTGGAGCTTGGGCAGGTCGAGCAGGGCGTACGGGACGAGCGGGAGCGCGCCTGGCGGGACCGGCGGGACGGGCGGCAGGTCCTCCGCGCGGACGGCTTCGGGCAGCGGCGGCAGCCAGGGGCTCGGCTGCGGCACGAAGTCGTCCAGCAGGCCGGCGGCCTGGCCGAGGGCCTCCACCAGGGCGCGCAGATCGGTCAGCGGCTCCTCGGCGGACACCGTCTCCAGCAGGAGGCCGTCCTCCTCCAGTGCGAACAGTTCGGCCGGGCGGCTCAGCCGCTGCCAGGTCAGCTCGATGCCGCGGACGGGCCGGGGAGCCGACTTCTCCCGCGCCGCGCCCGTGCTGCGCTCGGCGCCCACCCAGGCGGTCTGGAACGGGACCGGGGCCCCGGCGCCGCGCCGCAGCAGCGCCCGGCCGGGGCTGGAAGGCGAGATGCTCACCGCGTCAGGGGCGTTGATGATGTCCTGGCTCTCGGACCGGTCGGTGACGCGCAGCGCGATCCGCAGATTGGTGTTGGCGCGGATCTCGTTGCTGACGGAGCCGCCCGGGCGCTGGGTGGCGAGGATCAGATGCAGACCGAGCGACCTGCCCCGCTGGGCGAGGCTGATGAGACCGGGCACGAACTCGGGCAACTCCCGTACCAGGGTGGCGAACTCGTCGATGACCAGGATGAGCCGTGGCAGCGGCGGGAGCTTCGGATCGCGGGCCCGCTTGGCCCGGTACTCGGGGTGGTCCTTGGCCTCGACCTCGGCCAGCACCTGCTCCCGGCGGCGCAGCTCCGCGTCGAGCGAGGCCAGCGCCCGCTGCACCAGGTGCCCGTCCAGGTCGGTGATCATCCCGAGGGTGTGCGGCAGTTCGGCACACTCCCGGAAGGCGCTGCCGCCCTTGTAGTCGACGAGTACGAAGGTCAGTTCGTCGGGCCGGTTGGCCGCGGCCAGCGAGGCGATCACGGTCTGCAGCAGTTCCGACTTGCCGGAACCGGTGGTGCCGCCGATCAGCCCGTGCGGGCCGTCCTTGACCAGGTCGAGCCGGAGGGTCCCCTCGTACCCGGCGCCCAGGGTGAAGACGGTGGAGGCGGGCCGGCGAGCCCACGCGGCGGCCAGCGCCGCCGGGTTCGGCGGCTCCTGTCCGAGCAGCGGCAGCAGCCGTACGTCGGAGGGCAGCCCCGAGTCGCCGTCCACGGTGACGTCCCGCACCGGGGCGAGCGCCCGGGCGACCTCCTCGCACCAGGCGGCGTCCACCAGGTCGGCGCGCACGCCCTCGACCACGGGGACCCCCGAGGATCTCACGGTGAGCCGGCTGCCCTCCGTGGTGACGACCGCCGTGCACTCCTCGGGCAGCAGCCGTTCCAGCTTGTCCACGCACAGGCTGAAGATCCGCACGGACGGGCCCTGGGTGAGCAGTTGCACCATGCCGGGCACGTCGCGCAGCCGCCGGGCGCCGTCCAGCACGACCAGCACATCGGGTTCGTTCAGCAGGGTGTGGCCGAGGGCCGAGGTGCCCTGCGCCGTCGTACGGGCCTGGATGTCGGAGATCAGCTCGTTGACCCGGTGGGCGGTGCTCTCCGGGTCGTTGCCCAGCGCGATCACGCTGCCCGGCCGCCCCGGCCGCAGATGCGGCAGCCAGCGCACCCAACTCCAGGCGTCCGCGTGCTCGTCGCTGGTCAGCACCACGATCCGCAGGTCGCGCGGGCTGTGCAGCACGGCGGCCTGAGCGACGGCCCAGCAGGCCACCGTGCGCGGGGTGTCGCCGGGCCCGGAGACACCGACGACGCCGTAGTCGGCGAGTTCGACGCCGAACGGCACGTCCGCCAGCCGCCAGTGCACCTGCCGGTGGTTGGCCTCGCGGGCGTGGTCGTCGATCCGCTTGAGGGAGGGCCGGGTGACCGTGCCGAGCCGCAGCGTGAGGTGGTCGGGGTCGCGGCGGCGCCGCTGCCACAGCAGGCTGCCAGGACCGGTGGCGGTGAGCAGTACGGTGGCCGGGTCGGGGAACGTCACATTGCGCAGGTCGCGTTCGGCCAGCGTGGCATCCCGCACCTCGAGCTCCAGCGCCGCCCGCCGCAGCCGGTAGAGCCGCAGTGCCTCCTCCTGCTGCTGCCGGTTGGTGCGCCGGCTCATGATCCAGTTGCTGATCGCCATCATCGGCGTGACGAAGATGAAGACGGCGAAGTAGAGGGTGCGGAACAGGCTCATCATGACGAGACCCATGACCAGCGGGGCCATCATCATCAGGACCGGGAAGGGCCGGTTCCTGCGCTCCCCGGGCGGGCCCTGCATCCGCATCGTCTCGGTGTCCAGATGCGGGGCGATGCGCGGCGGCCGGTTGTACTCGATGGCCAGTCCGTCGGCCGATGCGTTGACGGCCGCGTCCGCCTCGAACGGCGGGGCGAGCCGCAGCAGATGGGCACCGAGCGCGAGGTCCGCGTACGGCGGCCACTCCTCGGAGCCGTCGTCCGGCGGCGGCCGGTGGCCGGGCCGGGGCAGCGGCGGCGGGGTGGGCAGCCCATCGGCACCGGGCGGTGCGGGACGCGGGGTGTGGCCGCCGGGTCCGCCGTCCACGGGGTCGGCCGGTTCCTCGGCGGTGAGCGGGGTGCCCGTCTCGGGGTCGACCGGGGGCGGCGGGGTGAGACTGCGCAGCCCGTGCCGGGCGGGCTCGGCGTCCTCGGGCAGCCGGAAGGTGACCTGCCCGTCGGTGCCCACGGTGATCCACACGCCCCGCTCGGGCGCCTCGCCGTCGGCCAGCCGCAGCGCACAGCCGCGGTCGGTACCGATCTCGTGGCTGCCGGGGCCGAGCCGCCAGGACCGCCCGGACCCCGGGCCGCCCACGTGGCGCACCTCGACCAGCACCGGGTCGGTGGACGGCGGCTCCCAGGCCCGGGCGGTGGTGTCCGAGGAAACCGGGGTGTCTAGGCCGAGCAGCGCGCCGGTGCGGATGCCAGTGGCACCGACCGGCAGGTCGGGGTTGAGGGGGTGCTCGCCCAGGTAGAGGCGCGGGGTGTTCAGGGCCGTCCCGAGGTCGGCGACGGTCGTACCCTCGGGCAGCTCCAGCAGATGGTCCGCCCGGCGGCCGGTGGCGTCGGCGGTGGTGAGGGTGAGTTTCACGTGGCGGTCCGTTTCGGGGCCTGGGCCGGCTCGGCGGTCTGGGTCGGTCGGGCGGGGGAGGCCAGGACCGGAGCGGCGGTCTTCGCCGGGCCGGAGCGGAACACCGGGGCCGACTCCTCGGCCTCCTCGAACAGTTCGTCGGCGCTCTGCCCGGTGGCGGCCTCGGCGACCGGGGCGGGCGGCAGCACCGGCGGCATCTTGTCCAGCACCCGGGCCACGGCCCAGCCCAGCGCATCGCACCGTGCGAGCAGGGGGGTGCCGATGACGGCGACCCGCCCGTACCGCTCGGTCAACAGGCTGCGGACGTACCCCCGGCCGGGCCCGAGGACGAGGGCCCGCAGGGCGGGGGCGTCCCCGGGCGGCGCGGCCAGCTCCGGCGGCAGCGGGTCGGGCAGTCCGGCGGCGACCAGGACCGGCGCGAGGCCGAGCCGGGGCGGGGTCTTTCGGGCCTCCCGGTAGGCGTCGCGGACCGGGAGGCCCGGGTGCTTGTGGTGCACCCCCTCCGCGACCACGACCAGCTGGTCGGGCAGCCGCATGTCGAGCTGGGCGGCGACGGCCTGGAGCAGGGCGCGGGAGGCGCGCTCGTCACCGGTGACGGAGACCACGGGCGGGCCGACCGACAGGTCGAGGAAGACGCACCGGCGTTCCGCCCCGTGCTCCATCGCGCCGATGGCGACCACGATGGGGCGGGCGTCGGCCGCCTCCGGGGTCACCGGGGGCAGCTCCGCGCGCGTCACCGTCCAGGGCTCCGCGTTGTCGGGCCCGGCCAGCAGTACGGTCACTGTGTCGGTGCCGACGAGCGCGGCGTACGGCCGGCTGGGCGCGGCAGCGACGCGGGCGGTGGCCAGGGCCCGTTCGGCGTCGCGCCACACGGCGGGTGTGCTCAGCCGGCGCACGAGCATCCGCAGCGTGCTGCGGTAGCGCAGCCAGGCGCGAACGGGCTCGGCGAACGCGTGGACGGTGATGGCCAGTTCGCGGCACAGCCGGGCCCAGGCCCTGCGCCAGCCGCCCCAGCGCATGGCCCACATCCGCAGCAGCAGGAAGCAGAGCAGCACGGCACCGGCGATGCCGACCCACCGGAAGATGGCGTCGCTGTGCTGCCGGAACCAGACGAAGGGGTCGATATTTCTCATGGGGGTGTGTCCTTCGGGCTACCGGCTTCGAGGTACCGCACCGGGTGCACCGGCGCGTGGGGTGCTGGGGGTGGCGGAATGCGCCGTCGAGGTGAGGGTTTCGCCGTGTCTCACGCCGCCGGCATCTCCCGCCGCATGGCCTGGAGCGCGTAGTGGTTGCGCGACTTGACGGTGCCCTGGGGCACACCGATGGCGCGGGCGGCCTCGGCCCGGGTGCGATCGCGCAGATGAACGTGGACCAGTACTTCCCGGTGTTCGGGCGACAACCGGGCCAGGGCCCGCTGGAGGACGTGCCGGTCCACCACGGCGTCGGCAAGGTCGCCGTAGCCCTCCGGCCGACGCAGCATGTCGTCGCCGAGCACGCCGACCGGGACGGCACGGTCGCGGCGGCGGGCGTCGACGGACAGGTTGTGCGCGACGCGGTAGAGCCAGGCGATCAGCCGCTCCTCGTCGTGTCCGTCGAGGTCGGCGGCGGTGAGCCAGGCCCGCAAGAGGGTCTCCTGCACGATGTCCTCGGCGCGGTGCGGGTCGCCTGCGGTGAGTCGGTTGGCGTAGCGCAGCAGACGGGACCGGTGCCGAAGGGCGGTATGCAAAGCCGGAGGTGAAGCTGGTTGAGCGCTGAACATGTTCTGCTCCACGACTGGCTCAGGTCAGGTGGCTTGGGGAATGGTCTGGGGGAATCTCCGGTGGAGAGGCCCAGGGAGAGGCTATAAACATCGGGCTGTGAGCGCCTCCGTCAATTTTCCGCGAAAAGGTCGGCAAAGGGGGACAGAAGCGCCTCGGGCGAACCCCAGAATTTACCGTTCGGATTCCCAGGCGCCGCCCGCGACTTGACCGCCGACCGCGCCGACGGCATCCTCGGCGCGATCGCGGTACGGGCGTCACGTGCCCCCAGGCGTCTGATGTGTCCTGGCTCGGTGCCCGGTGGCGAGTGTCCCGACACGGACATCGCGCTCACCTCGCGCCACCTGGCCGGCCCCCGCCGGAGTGCCGTCCGATGGCCGGCTTGTGCCCCGGCCACGGGCCGGTGATCGGTCGTGGCCGGGGCGCGTGCCAGGTGTTCAGGCGGGTCCGGTCGTAGGCCGATGCGTCGGTGTGGACCGTCTGGATGTAGCGGTTGCCGTCGGAGGTGCCGGGAGCGGTGATCGTCAGGTGTCCGCGCGGGTGGTAGCGCCGGTCCAGCCGCAGGTCGACACGGTCGAAGACCGGCGTGGAAAGGCCCCAGATGGGGTAGCCGGGCTGGACCGGGAACAGGCCGCGGTTCTCAGGGCCGTCTTCCGGCGCCTCCCGGTGCGGTGGTCAACGCGGCGGCGGGGTGACCAGCCGGTGTTCGTAGGCGTAGATGACGGCGTGCACCCGGTCGCGCAGGCCGAGTTTGTCCAGGGCGTGGCCCACATGGGTCTTCACCGTCGTCTCGGCGATCGCCAGCGCCCGACCGATCTCGGTGTTGCTCCGGCCCGCGACCAGGAGGTCGAACACCTCGCGCTCGCGTGGCGTCAGCCGGGCGAGTTCGGGTGGAAGGCGTCCAGCCCGTGGCCGTCCCGTGGTGAGCTCCGCGATGAGCCGGGTGGTGATCGCGGGGGAGAGCAGGGCGCCTCCGTCAGCGGCGGCGCGGATACCGAAGAGCAGTTCCTCCGGCGGGGCGTGCTTGAGCAGGAAGCCGCAGGCGCCGGCGTGCAGGGCGTCGAAGACGTACTCGTCGAAGTCGTACGTGGTCAGGATGACGACCCGCGGCCCGGCCCCGTCGTTCACCGCGGTCAGGCGGCGGGTCGCCTCCAGCCCGTCCATGAGCGGCATGCGGATGTCCATCAGCACGACGTCGGGCGCCAACTCTCCCGTCAGGCGGATGGCTTCGCGGCCGTCGGCGCCCTGGCCGACGACGGTCAGATCGGACTGGCTGTCCACCAGCATGGCGAGCCCGGCCCGTACGACCGTCTGGTCATCGACGATCAAGACGGTGACGGTCACGGGATCCCTCCGGGCGGGCCGTAGGGCAACTCCGCGCGAACGGCGAACCCGCCACCGAGCGGCATGGCGGTGGTCAGCCGGCCGCCATGGAGTTCCGCGCGTTCGCGCATCCCGAGCATCCCCCGCCCGCCCGTCGCCGGTGCGCGGTGTGGTGTGGGCGGTGGCGTGTTGACGACGGCGATATGGAGTGCTTCCGGCAGGAAGCGCAGGCTGACATCGGCTGTGGACCCAGGCGCGTGCTTGGCGACGTTGGTCAGTGCTTCCTGCACGATCCGGTACGCGGACAATTCGGCGCCCGGAGAGAGCGGACGGGGGTGGCCGGTGACGGCCAACTCGACGGCCGTGCCTGCCGCGCGCGCCGCGGACACCAGGGACGGAACCTCGGCCAGGCAGGGAACGGGCCGGCGGTCGGCCGAGTGAGGTGACTCGCGGCGCAGTGCGCCGAGCAGGTGTCCGAGCTCGGTGAGCGCTTCGCGGGCGAGGCCCTCGATGCCGGTCAGCACATCCAGAGCGGCGGCGTTCCGCGGTCCGGGCCCGTCGGCGCTCGACATCGCCATGCGTGCGGCTCCGGCCTGTACGGTGATGGCCGACAGTTGGTGCGCCAGCACGTCGTGCAACTCCCTCGCGATGCTGGCGCGTTCGGCGACATGCGCGGCCTCCACCGCTGCCGTGGCCGCGCGTCGCCGTGAGGCGGCCGCGTCCCCGGCGAGAACGCCGGCGGTGAGTAGGACGCCGGGCAGGCCGACGGCGGCACGCAGCGGATAGTCGACCGCGACGGCGAGCGCGGTGAGTGTCGCCGCGGCGAGCAGCGGTCGGGCGTGGCGATGCGGCAGGGTGCTGAAGGCGCCGAAGGCGTATCCGGTCGCCGCGAGGGCCACCAGCGCCGAGACGGGGTGCAGGCCCAAACCCATGCGGACGGCCAGTGCCGTGCACGCGAGCGCCAACCCGGCGCCCGGCAGCCGGCGGCGCCACAGCGAAGGCACCGACTGCGCCAGGCCCAGGGCCAGAAAACCGCAGACCGCCGCTGCCGAGCCGCCGTGCCCGGGTGGGCGCCATGGCCAGGGCACGTCGGCCAGTGCCCACCCCAGCAGGGTCACGGCGATCATCAAGTCCGCCCGTCTGCGGGCGTCGATCACCCGTGGGCGGGTCAGCAGCCGCATGGTCCGAGCATACGCCGAGGTCAACCGGTGACATCCGTCCTTGTGAACAGCCGCACGGAGACCAGCACGCAGACCACCACCAGCGCGCAGACACCGGCCAGGCCGAAAACGTGGCCGGGTGGGGTGCCGTTGGAACTGAGGAATCTCGACCAGTAGTTGTCGGGCAGGCTGGTGATCGAGGCCTGCCCGGCCGCGAACCCCATCCACCCTTGGACCCACGTCGCCGGTGTCCACTTGCCGAGGCCGGGCAGCACCGTGGCGATCAGCATCGCGAGCACCGTCACGATGGTGGCCGCCATGGTGCCGATGGAACCGCGGGTGATCAGCCCTGCCAGCAGGCCGATCGCGGCGAACGCCGCCAGGACCAGGAGCGACCGGCCGGCCTGCGAGCCGGCCCATGACGCGGCATGACCCAACGACTGGTGCGGGTCCGGCAGATGGTTCACCCGGCGGATGATCGGCCCACAGATCGCCAGTGCCGCCCAGCACGCGACCACCAGACCGGCCCCCGCGATCCACAGGCTGGCCAGCTTCGCCGCAAGCACCTGCCACCGGTGGCCTCGTTGCGTCAGCAGATTCTTCAGCGTCCGGCCGGACCACTCACCGCCGACGTGGCCTCCGGCCAGCAGCGCGATCGCGACCGCCCCGGGAAGCGAAGCCATCAGCCCGGCCGCCTCGGCCCCGGCAGCCACCGGGTCCAGCTGCGCGGCAGTATGGGTGGCCGCAGCGACGAGCCTTGAGCGGGCGGCATCGATCTGGCCCCGTTGCATGCGCTGTGCCTGAGCGCAGCCGGGTCCGGCCGGTAGCCGCAGTGGTGCGCAGGAGGCGACCGGCTGGTCGGCCTCGCCCAGGCCCGCGTTGGCGTTGGAGGCCCCACCGACTGCGAGAACCACGCAGAAGACAGCCATCGTCACCAGCACGGTCCAACTCAACGGCCGGTGCAGCTTGGTCAGTTCAGCGCGCAATAGGCGCATGGCGCCCCCTTTCGTCGTCGGTTCCGGCATCCGGGCCGGGCTTGTCGCCTGTCAGGTCGAGGAAGGCTTCCTCCAGCCCGGAACGCTCCACACGGATCTGGCGCGCCCACACCCCGCCGCGCCCGAGTGCCTCGTTCACCGCCCGACTGTCGGTGCTGTCGACAAGCACCACTTCCGAGCCTTCGGTGCGCAGCGTGAAGCGCCCTTCCAGCAGCACGCACGCCCTGCCCTGTTCTCCCGGCGCGAGGTCGACGCGCACCAAGGCGCCCGTCAGATCGTCGACGCGGCCCTGTTGGAGCAGGCGGCCCGCCTGCACGACGGCGACCCGGTCGCAGAGCTGCTCCACCTCCGACAACTGGTGGCTGGAAAGGAAGACGGTGGTTCCACTCGCGGCAAGAGACCGCATCGTGGCACGGAACTCCCGGATACCCGCCGGGTCCATTCCGTTCAGCGGCTCGTCCAGTACGACAAGTGACGGCTCCCGCAGTAGCGCCAGGGCCAGCGCGAGGCGTTGCCGCATGCCCTGGGAGTACGTCTTCACCTTGCGGTCGGCCACAACGGCCAGGCCGACCCGCTCCAGGACATCGCCGACCACACCCGCCCGAGGCAACGGCGGACCGCTCAGCGCCGCCACCTCCAGATTGCGCCGACCGGTCATCCACGGATAGAAGGCGGGCTCTTCGATCATCGACCCGACCCGCGCCAGGCCGTCCGGATCCGGCAGCGGCCGCCCGTTCAGCCACGCCCGGCCGGCGGTTGGCCGGATCAGCCCCAACAGCATCCGCATGGTCGTCGTCTTGCCCGAGCCGTTGGGGCCAAGAAAGCCGAAGACCTGCCCCGCTTCAACTCCCAGGTCCAGCCGGTCGACCGCGAGCGTTCTCCCGTACCGCTTGGTGAGCCCTTCACAACGGATGACCTCCATGGCACCCCCTCTCGCGCCGTGTGCCATGTTCACGCGTCAGACCGTAGGGGCGGGCAAGGAACGGGTCATCAACGGCGGGACGAGGACGCCCTCATCCATTCGTCGAGACGGCACGACCCGGACATGGTGACTGCCAAGGCGGGCGGACCCGCCGAGGGAAAGAGCGGCAGGGTCCCCTTGGCACGCGGTACGGTGCGCCGATGTCAGCGATCAAGACGTTCCAAGTCACCTTTGACTGCGCGGAACCTGAGCGCCTCGCTCGCTTCTGGTGCGAAGTATTGGGGTACGTCGTACCGCCGCCACCGGAGGGGTTCACCACCTGGGACGATTTCAACCGCACCCTGCCTCCTGAGGAGCGGGGATCATGGTTCGCCTGCAGTGATCCCTCAGGCGTGGGCCCGCGCCTGTACTTCCAGCGCGTCCCCGAAGGCAAGATCGTCAAGAATCGGGTGCATCTCGATGTCCGGGTCGGCACCGGGCTCGTGGGGGAGGAGCGCCTCGCCACGCTCGAAGCCGAGTGCGCACGACTGGTGGCGCTCGGTGCGACCCATGTGCGCACGCTGTATGCGGATGAGGAAAACGAGTCGTGCATCCCGATGCTGGACATCGAGGGCAACGAGTTCTGTCTCGACTGAGCACTCTCCGAGCCAGGGAGGTGGGGAGCCGACTCCCTTGGGATGCATCACCTGGTCCGGCGGGAAGATCGCACCGGGCCAGTACGAAGACTTCTACGTCGACCGCCCGCGGCCTCGGCAGCGCCGGGCCGGTCGTCGGCGTGCTGGGGTTGGCGGCCGCTGCGTTCGCCGCCGTACGCGGCCGTAGCGCCGGTTCAAGCGCCCGGTAGCGCGGCTGCCCTGCCCGGCGGACACCCGTCGGGCAGGGCAGCCGGCAGTCGGCGCGGCGTGGGGTCGCGTCCGCTTTCTGGCGGTGCGCGCCATATCTCGGCGTCCTGCGCCGTCGGTGCCACCACCCGCTGGTAGCGACCGGTGGGCATGGCACCCGCACGAGGTCCGGTGGGGTTGGCAACTGCTCGTCGGGGCGAGCGTCAGGCTTCGTCCGCCCCGGGCGGCGGCGCCGAGGGGACGTGTGCCCGTGCCGTGCTGCCGCGCGGGATGAGCTGGGCCGGGGCGTCTTCGACGCCCTTGGCCCGGCCCTCCTCGATCAGCGTGAGCAGCGTGCGCGCAGCGTGCGTCCCGTACGCGGGGATGTCGCGGTTGAGCGCGGTGAGCGGCGGCCGCACCACCTGCGTCAGCTGTGAGTCGTCCCAGGCGACGAGGGAGAGTTCGCCCGGCACGTCGACGCCCAGCTCCTGGGCGACCGAGAGCCCGGCCACCGCCATGATGTCGTTGTCGAAGACGATCGCCGTGGGGCGCCGCGAGCCGATCAGGAGCCTGCGCACCGCCTGTGCCCCTGCCTCGCCGGAGTAGTCGGTGTGCACCAGAATCGGTTCGTCCAAGCCGAGTTCGGTGCAGATGCGCAGATGGGCCCGGTCGCGCCGCCCGGTGTGGTGGAGCTCGGGAAGGCCCGCGACGCGGGCGATGGAGCGGTGCCCGAGCGCACGGAGGTAGCGCAGCGTCTCGCGGAGAGCGGCGGCGTCGTCCGACCACACGGCCGGCAGGTCACCGGCCCCGCTGGGATGTCCGATGGCGACCGCCGGCAGGCCGAGTTCTCCCATCAGCTCGATCCGGGGGTCGTGTGCGCGAAGATCGGTCAGGAAGACGCCGTCCACACGCCCCTCGCCCCACCAGCGGCCGTAGATCTCGATCTCCTGAGCGGGGTCGCCGGCCACCTGAAGGACCAGGGCCTTGCCCCGAGTGGCCAGTTCGTCCTCCATGCCGCTGATGAGTTCCATGAAGAACGGTTCGGCGCCCAGGACCCGTGCGGGCCGCGACAGCACGAGCCCGACGGCGTCGGCGCGCGCCCGGGTGAGCGCGCGCGCCGCGCTGTTCGGCCGCCAGCCGATCTCACGCGCGATCTTCTTGATCTCGGCCCGGGTGACGGGGGAGACGCCAGGGCGGTCGTTGAGCGCGTAGGACACCGCCCCTTTGGAGACTCCGGCACGCCGTGCGATGTCGGCGATCGTGGGGCGCCGCTTGGTCATGCAACCTCACTTAACCGTTTCGTGACTTGAGAGGCATCCTAGCGCGGACGTCCGTAACCTCCGGATACCCGACCGCGTGCCAAGGGAGCCCGGGATTCCGGGAGTTGAGAGACGTGGGAGCGCTCCCTCGCGTATTGACACGGACTCGGTGCGCATCGAGACTTCGCAGACTTACCCGGTTCAGTTACTCCGCTCAGGGACGGGCGGGGAGGGAGTGACCCCGATGCGTATCCGGGCGCGATGGTTCACCTTGCTGGCCGTCGGCGGGCTCATCGCCACGGCATGTACGAGCGGCGGCTCGTCGACCGACGGCGACAAGGGCGGTGGCACCTCCGGCGGTGGTGCGATGCCTCGCAACGAAACCCTGTACACGACCGGCACCCAATGGGGTCCGCCCGCCAACTACAACCCGCTGCACAACTGGGACCACGCGACGGGTACCAAGGGTCTGGCCTATGAGACCCTGTTCCACTTCGACCCGAACCAGGGCAAGTTGACACCGTGGCTCGCCGAGTCCGGCTCCTGGACCGGCGACAGGACGTACGAGATGAAGCTGCGGTCCGGCATCACGTGGTCGGACGGCAAGCCGATGACCGCCAAGGACGTCGTCTACTCGTACGAGATCGGCAAGATCGAGGCGTCCAGCTTCCACACGCTGTGGGACTGGCTGTCCAAGGCGGAGGCGGTCGACGACAACACCGTTCGCTTCACCTTCAAGCAGGCCCGGTACCAGGAGTGGGACTTCACGCTCTACGGGCAGCCCATCGTGCCCGAGCACGTGTGGAGCAAGCTCTCCGACGAGCAGGTGCTCAACGGTGTCAACGACAAGCCCGTGGTCTCCGGTGCGTACACCCTCAAGAGCCACTCCCAGGACCGGGTGGTCTGGCAGCGGCGCGACGACTGGTGGGGCGTGAAGGCGCTCGACATGAAGCCCGCCCCCAAGTACATCGTCGACATCTCCAACCCCAGCAACGAGGTCGTCATCGGCCAGCTCAACCAGGGCCAACTCGACCTGAGCAACAACTTCCTGCCGGGCGCCGCCTCCATGATCAAGGCCCACAAGGCCGTCTCGTACTACGACCAGGCGCCGTACATGCAGTCGGCCAACACGGCCTGGCTGGTGCCCAACACCACCAAGAAGCCGATGGACGACCCCGCCTTCCGCAAGGCACTCGCGTACTCCGTGGACGTGGACAAGATCGTCAAGGGGGTCTACGGCGACCTGGTCAAGCCCGCGGACCCGACCGGGCTGCTTCCGCAGTGGGACAAGTTCATCGACAAGTCCCTGACGGCGAAGGAGGGTTTCTCCTTCGACGCCGCGGAAGCCAAGAAGATCCTGGCGGACGCCGGTTACAAGGACACCGACGGAGACGGCTACGTCGAGAACAAGGACGGCTCGGCGATCAAGCTGAAGCTGCAGGTGCCGACCGGCTGGACCGACTGGATGGAGGCCGCGAAGGTCATCGCCGCCGGCGCGAAGGCCGCGGGCATCCGGATCACCACGGACTTCCCCGACCAGAACGCGCTCAACGACCTGCGCGGGAAGGGGAACTTCGATCTCGTCATCAACAACGAGCGCCAGCTGTCCAACACCCCGTGGACCTACTACGAGTACATGTTCCAGCTGCCGGTCCAGAAGCAGCAGAACACGGTCAACTTCGGCCGCTACGAGAACAAGGAGGCCTGGGACCTCGTCCAGCAGCTCGGTGGCGTCAGGACCGATGACGAGGCCGGGATGAACGCGGTCATCTCCAAGATCCAGGACATCCAGCTCAAGGAGATGCCCGTCATCCCGCTCTGGTACAACGGCCTGTGGTCGCAGGCCACCACCGGTGCATGGACCAACTGGCCCTCCGAAACGGGCGATTCGCACTACGCGCCCGCCCTGTGGCGCAACTGGCTGGAAATGGGCGGCTTCGAGATGCTGACCAAGCTCAAGCCCGCCAAGTGACCCTTCCGGCCCGGGTCCAGTCCCGGATCCGTGGCCGTGTGAGGGGCCACGGATCCGGCGGCACCACCCCGGGCCTTTGGGGCGTGCCCCGAAAGGAGCACGACCCCCGGTCCGCCACCGCCCCTGACGGCGGTCGCGGACCGGGGGCCGTGCCCCGCCCGAGCCCTCCCTCAGCTTCTGCCGCCGCGCCGATCCGGGAGATCCCCCTTGCTCCGCTACTTCGCCCGAAAACTCCTCGTCTACGCGCTGACGTTCGTCGTCGCCGTCACCGTGAACTGGATGATCCCGCGCTTCATGCCGGGCGACCCCGTATCGGCGATGATCTCCCGCGCCCGGGTCTCACAGCCCGAGGCGGTGGACGCGATGCGCGCCTACTACAACAACCTGTTCGGCTTCGACCAGCCAGTGTGGCAGCAGTACCTGCACTTCTGGTCGTCACTGGTCCACGGTGACTTCGGCCTGTCCATCTGGGTGTTCCCCAAGCCCGTGAGCGAGGTCATCCTCGACGCGCTGCCCTACACCCTGGCCCTGATGATCCCGGCGATCCTGCTCAGCTGGTTCGTCGGCAACTGGCTCGGCGCGCTCGCCGCCCGCCGCAAGATCCTCGACAACACCGTGCTGCCCGCCGGTTATGTGTTGACCGCGATGCCGTACATGTGGATCGCCGTCCTCCTCGCCTGGCTGCTCAGCGCCAAGGCCGGCTGGTTCCCCGTCTCCGGCGGCTACAGCCTCGACATCCAGCCCAGCATGAGCGTCGACTTCCTCCTGGACGCCCTGCACCACTGGGTGCTCCCCTTCCTGTCCCTCTTCCTGGTGGCCCTGGGCGGCTGGGCGATCGGCATGCGCAACATGATCATCTACGAGCTGGAGTCCGACTACTCCTCCTACCTGGCCGCGCTCGGCGCACCCCACCGTCTCATCCGCCGGTACGCCTTCCGCAACGCCGTGCTGCCCCAGATCACCGGACTGGCACTGCAGTTGGGCGTCCTCGTCGCCGGCGCGCTCGTCACCGAGATCGTCTTCAACTACCCGGGCCTGGGCAACCTGATCCTGGCGGCCATCCAGAACCGGGACTTCTTCCTGCTGCAGGGCACGTTCCTGTTCATCGTGATCGGCGTCCTGATCGCCAACTTCCTCATCGACCTCGTCTATGTCGTCGTCGACCCTCGCACCCGTACCGGCATGGCAGGAGGACAGTCGTGAGTACACTGCCCCAGCCGTCGGACACTCCGTCGCCGGAGACGCCGGAGACGCCGGAGACGCCGGAGACGCCGGAGACGCCGGAGACGCCGGAGACGCCGGAGACGCCGGAGACGCCGGACACGGTGGACGAGACCGCCGGCCCCTCCACGGCCGCCGCACCGACACTCACCCCCGGCCGGGAGAGCCTGCACTACGCGGTCCGCAACCCGAAGCTCCTCATCGGGCTCGCCATCGTGCTGATCCTGCTGCTGACCGGAGTGCTGGGACCGCTGTTCCTGGACTCCTCGGACCCCAACGCCTACGTCGGCCCGCAGGCTGCGCCGCCCGGCGGCACGTACTGGCTGGGCACGACCACGTTCGGGCAGGACGTCTACGCCCAGTTCGTGTACGGCCTGCGCTCCACCTTCCTCGTCGGCGTGATCGGGGGCGGCATCGCCGCGATCGTCGCGATGCTGGTCGGCTTCCTCGCCGGCTACCGCGGCGGCATCGTCGACGAGATCCTCACCATGCTCACCAACATCGCCCTGGTGATCCCGACCCTGGCCGTCCTGCTCATTGTCAACGCCTACCTGGGCGTGCGCAGCGTCAGCGTGCAGGGGCTGTTCATCGGCCTCACGTCCTGGCCGTGGGCGGCCCGCGCGATCCGGGCGCAGACCTTCAGCCTGCGCTCGCGCGAGTTCGTCGACCTGGCGCGGCTCAGCGGCAGCCGCACCTGGCGGATCATCTTCCGCGAGATCGCGCCGAACATGAGTTCCTACCTGTTCATGATGTTCATCCTGCTGTTCGGCGGCGCCATCCTCGTCGCCTCCTCGCTGGACTTCATAGGCCTCGGCCCCACCGAGGGGGTCTCGCTCGGTCTGATGCTGCAGAGCGCCCACCAGTGGAGCGCCCTCCAACTCGGGATGTGGTGGTGGTTCGTGCCCCCGGGGGTCGGCATCACCGCCGTCGTCGGTGCGCTGTACGTCGCCAACGTGGGTCTGGACGAGGTGTTCAACCCGAAGCTGAGGGAGTCGTAGACCGCATGACCCTGACCGTCAACGACCTCCGCGTCCACTACCGCACGCTGCGCGGCGAGGTCCACGCCCTGGACGGCGTGAGCTTCGGCATCGCCGACGGCGAGATACTCGGCCTGGTCGGCGAGTCCGGCTGCGGCAAGACCACGCTGGGCAAGTCCCTCATCCGCCTCGACGGCCGGATGCGCCACGTCGGCGGCTCCATCACCCTCGACGGCGACGACGTACCCATCGCCGACGACCGGGCGATGAACGCCTTCCGCTTCCGCCGCATCTCCCTCGTGCCGCAGTACTCGATGAGCGCGATGAACCCGACCCGCCGCATCGGCCGGATGATCCGCGAACTGCTCGCCGCGCGCGGCGCCGACGTCGACACCCCCGAACTCCACCGCCGCCTCGGCCTCGTCGGCCTCGAACCCGACATCCTGGAGCGCTATCCGATCGAGCTGTCCGGTGGCATGAAGCAGCGCACCGTCATGGTGATCTCCACGCTGCTCGACCCCTCGCTCCTCATCGCCGACGAGGTGACGTCCGCACTCGACGTCTCCAACCAGAAGGCGGTCGCCGCGGCGCTCGTCGGACTGCGCGACAGGGGCCTGGTCACCAGCATGGTGTTCATCACCCATGACCTGGCGCTCACCTCGCACATCGCGGACACCATCATGGTCATGTACGCGGGACTGCTGGCCGAGAAGGCCCCCGCCGAGGTCCTCACCACCCAGCCCCGGCACCCCTACACCCGCCGGCTGCTCGCCGCCCTGCCCCAGGTCGGGGTGCGCCGCTCCGAGGGCCGTCTCACGGGAATCGAGGGCAGCCCGCCCTCCCTGCTCGATCCGCCCACCGGCTGCCGGTTCCGCGACCGCTGCCCGCTGGTCGACGACCAGTGCGCGGCCCAGCCGCCGGTCGTGGAGGTCGCCCCCCGTCACCACGTAGCGTGCTGGAAGGCCTGATGCTGACACTCGACCGCGTCACCAAGACGTTTCGCACGGGGACGTTCTCCGGACAGGGCGTCACCGCCGTCGACCGGGTCTCCTTCGGCATCGCCCCGGGCGAGGTCGTCACCCTGATCGGCGAGAGCGGCAGTGGCAAGTCCACCATCGGCCGCATGATCCTCGGTCTCACCCAGGTCAGTGAGGGGTCGCTGACTCTCGACGGTGAGCCGGTACGCTCCGGCAAGGAGTACCACCGCCGCGTCCAGGGCGTGTTCCAGGACCCGTTCAGCTGCTTCAACCCGGTCTTCAGGGCGGACCGCGTCTTCGCGATGATCAAGGATGCCTACCATCCCCATGTACCGGCTGCCGAATGGCGTACCCGCGTGGAGAAGGTCGTGCGTGATGTGCGCCTGGACCCCGCGCAGGTGCTCGGCAAGTACCCGCACCAGCTCAGCGGCGGTCAGCTCCAGAGACTACTCATCGCCCGAACCCTCCTGCTCGACCTGGAGTTCCTCGTCGCCGACGAGATCACCAGCATGCTGGACGCCTCGACCCGCATCGACGTCCTCAACCTCCTCGGCGACCTGCGCGAGCGCGGTCTCGGGGTCCTCTACATCACCCACGACCTGTCGCTGGGCACCTACCTCGCCGAACGGACGGTCGTCCTGCGCCACGGTCGCGTCGTCGAACGCGGCGCCACGCAGAAGGTGTTCGGCGCCCCCCAGCACCCCTACACCCGCAACCTGCTGGCCGCCGTGCCCCGCCTCGGCGCCGACTGGGTCGACGCGGAACCCGTCGAGGTCTGCCTCTACCACGCGTCCGGCGCCACCGGGGACCTGCACGAACTGGAGCCCGACCACTACGTCGCCTGCGCCCGACTCCCGGAATGCGGAAGGGCCCAGCAGTGATCACCCGGCCGGCGACTGAGCGCGGACGGCGACGTCCCGGTGACGCTGCCCGCCGAGCGAGTGGCGGCGACCGTTCCGGGCTGCGTCCACACCGACCTGCTCACCGCCGGCCTCGACACGGTCGCCACGGTCAGCCTCAAGGGCGCGGTCCTCAGCGAGACAGCCAACCAGCACGCAGCCATCTTCCTGGATTGCGGCCGTCCCGAGGTCAGGGCTCGGCGAGTTCTTCCAGCTGTTCAACGACGCGTTCGATGGGTGCGGTGGCGTCGACCTCGACGGTCGCGGTGGCACGCAGCAGCGGTTCGACAGTGGTCAGGTGGTGAAGAACG
Organism: Streptomyces cyslabdanicus; assembly: GCF_052663305.1. Classification (NCBI taxonomy): domain Bacteria; kingdom Bacillati; phylum Actinomycetota; class Actinomycetes; order Kitasatosporales; family Streptomycetaceae; genus Streptomyces; species Streptomyces cyslabdanicus. Next base: position 20,635 of record NZ_JBQRUW010000041.1, on the reverse strand, counting down.
GCGTCTCGTTCTTCGGGCCGCTTGCCGTAAGGGTTGTTGGTCCGGGCGGCGATCCGGGCCAGCAGTACCTCGGCCGGTGCGCTCAGCAGCATGCGGGCCGCTGCCGGGTCGGCTCGCCGGGGACACCCGTCATCCGCTGACGAGCGCGGTCACCTCACGGACGATCACTGTCCTCGCGGGGCTGCTGCCGGCGGATGCGGAGTGCAGCGCACCGGCGTCGTCGTGGATCCTCGTCAGCATGAACATCACGACTGGCGCAGACCACGGCGCCGCAGGCGGCACCGGGTCGACACCGACCGTTTCCGCAGGCGCGTCCACCGCCACACGCCCGGACCGCGCCTTCACTCGGACGGCAACGGAGAGCGCGAACGGCAGTCCGATCACGTCCCGCTCGTGGCAGATCATCTCCGGGCCGATGGGCGCGGGAACCAGCATCCACACGACCGCTGCCCTCTCCTGGACGCCCGGCTCATCCCCCGCCGACACCCTCGACATCCGCCAGCCCGTCTGCCAGGAGATGGCATTCGAACTCACGTCGACCGCGGAAAACAGTACGAAGGACTGGACGACCGCCTACCAGTACATCGAGGACATCGACGACAAGCGCGGCTACACCGCGGGCGTCGTCGGTTTTGTTTCCTCGTCGGGTGACATGCTGCAACTGGTGCAGCAGTACACGGCGGAGAAGCCGGACAACCCGCTCGCCGCCTACATCCCAGGCCTCCAGCAGTGCTACCAGGTCGGCTACGGCAATGCCGCCTCCCACGCCGCCGGCACCTACCTCGGTACCGCCTTCAAGAACGCCTGGATCCGGGCCGCGAACACGGATTCCGTGTTCCGGAAGGTGCAGCGGGACATGCGGAAGGCGATGTACTGGGACGACTGCCTCGTCCAGGCGTTGGCGGACGGCGTGGGCCCGCTCGGGCTGGCCATCCACTACGACATCCTCGTCAACCACGGCGTCGGCGACGACTCCGAGTCCTACGGCGGGATCGTCGCCGCGGCCCGCGCATCCGCCGGCAAGCCCCCCTCGAAGGGCGGCAGCGAGGCCGCTTACCTGACGAAACTCTGCGACATCCGCGACGACGTGCTGCGCGGCTGGGGCGACTATCAGACCGACGGCCGCTCGGGAATCTTCCGGCCGCTCATCGCCGCGGGCAAGTTCCACCTCACCGGCACGATCACCTGGTCCGTGTACGGCGACAGCTACTCCTTCAACCGGCCGGACCCGCCGGTTGATGCCCGCGTCGGCTCCTACCTGCTGCGCTACTCCACCACCAACGCCGTCGGCACGTCGTCGTCGGACATCACCGTCACCGTCAGCGAACCTGAGGGCGGCGACGGCGGCCCCGGCGATCCGTCGCTCATCGGGAACCTCGTGGACAACTTCGACGACAACACGATCAACACCGTGCTGTGGCCCGACAACTACGGCAGCCCCGCGGCAACCGAGCTCGGCGGGCGCGCCCGCGTGCCCTGCGGCCCCGACTACTGCGCCTACCAGTCCGCCGGCATCCACACCCTCGCCGGATCCTCCGCGTTCGTCCGCGTGTTCCCGCCGGAAAAGAACGGCGCCGTCTCCGAGGCCTACGCCAGCTTCCAGTTGACGTCGGCGGCAGCACCGGAAGGCACGGCGATCACCATCAGCGTCAACACGGCGACCGGCACCATCCGCTTCTCGAGCAACGTCGACTACTGGGAGGACAACGCCGTCTCCGCCACCTACGACGCGACCACGCACGCCTGGGTCCGCGTCCGCGAGACGGGCGGCACCCTCTACTGGGACACCAGCACCAACGGAATCACCTGGACCAACCGGCGTTCCCTGCCCACCCCCGCATGGGTCACCACAGCCAAGGACATCTCCGTCATCCTCGAAGCCCACCGCGACGCGGGCACCGTGAACTTCGCCGCATTCGACGACCTCAACGTCCCCCCATCCCGACCGGAAGGAACCCTGCCGTGAGGCACCTCTTCGGCGGCAGCCCCGCGTTCACCGGCCCGCGACGGCGGACAGTGGCTCCTGTCCTTCGGCCGTCGCGCGCGCGGCGAGGATCTGCAGGGCGGCGGCCCGGGTGTTGGCCACATGCCGTCGGGCCAGGTGCGCGGCCGTCCGCGCGTCGCCCGAGCGCACGGCGCGGAACAGCTCCTCGTGTTCACCGCACATCAGGGGCCCGTCCCCGGGCTCGGCCGTCAGCCGGAACAGCCGCCGCAGCCGCCCGTCCAGCGGCTGCATGAGGTCCTGGAGCAGCGGATTGCCGGACAGGACGACGATCTGACGGTGGAAGTCGGCATTGAGCGCCGCGAGGTCCCGTGCACGTCCGCGCTCGGCGGCCCGACGGGCGCGGACGAGCAGCTGCTCCAGCCGGCGCAGGCCCGCCGCGTCGGCGTGGCGGGCGGCGAGTTCCGCGGCGAGCGCCTCGAGGTTTTCGCGCACGTCGAAGAAGTGGGCGGTGTCCTCCACTCCGACCCGGGAGACGATGGTTCCGCGCCGGGGCTGGGTGGTGAGGAAGCCCTCCGTCTCCAGCCGCTGCATGGCTTCGCGCACCGGGACGCGGGAGACCTCGAACTCCGCGGCGAGGTTTCGCTCGACCACCCGCCGGCCGGGTTCGAGTCCGCCCTCGATGATGAGTTCACGAAGCGCCTCGTACACCTGGTCGCGCAGGGACTTGTCCCCGGCTCCGATGCTGGTGTCCCGCGTAGTCTCCGCCATCTCGCGCCTTCTCCTGACCGGTGCCCTGCCGTTCGCCGCTCCATCCTAGTGCCCACCAGGTGAAAGAAGGCCTTGCCTGGTATTCGGTATACCAAGTAGCTTGTGCGTGCCCTTCGTCCCGCACGGCGCAGTCCGGTGTCCGCGGCCCCGGTCGAGGTGCACGGAAATCACCCTCACGCGTTCGGAAAGTCCCTATGCACAGCAGCACCTCGTACCCCTCCGTCCTGGCCGATGTCACGCTGCCGGACGGCCGACGCGCAGACGTGTCCCTGCGTGACGGCCTGATCGCGGCCGTCGATGAGCGCGTATCGCCCGCCGAGGAGCCGACCGGCACGGCCGGCGACACGGACGACGGGCGCGTCGACCTAGGCGGCGCGCTCCTGCTCCCCGCGTTCGTGGACGGGCACTCCCATCCGGACAAGACGTTCCTCGGGGCGCCCTGGCAGCCGCACGTGGCGGGCAGGACGATCCGCGAGCGGGTCGCGGCCGAGCTCGAGACCCGGCAGCGGCTCACCGTGCCGGTGGCCGAGCGAGCCCTGGCACTGGTGCACCGAATGGTGGGTCACGGCACCGGACACACCCGCGCGCACGTCGACATCGACCCGCGCTCCCGCCTGGCGAACCTGCATGCGCTGCTGGAGGTCCGCGAACGCGTCCGTGACCTGGTCACGATGCAGATCGTCGCCTTTCCGCAGAGCGGGGTGGTCACCGCGCCCGGCGTACCGGACCTGCTGGACGCGGCGCTGCGCGAAGGCGCCGACCTCGTCGGCGGGCTCGACCCCCACGGCTTCGACGGCGACGTCGACGGACAGCTCGACGTGGTCTTCGGGCTTGCCGAGCGGCACGGCACCGGCGTCGACATCCACCTGCACGACCCCGGCGAGGCCGGCGCCGCACAGCTGCGTGCCATCGCCGCCCGTACCGGTGCGCTCGGCCTCGGCGGCCGGGTGACGGTCAGCCACGCCTACTGCCTCGGCGACGTCGAGGCCGCCACGTTCGCCCGTACCGCCGCGGCGCTGGCACAGGCGGGGGTGTCCATCCTCACCAACGGGCCCGCCGGCCCCATGCCTCCCGTGCTGCGGCTGCGTGAGAGCGGCGTCCGTGTCTTCGCGGGCTCCGACAACATCCGCGACGCATGGTGGCCGTACGGGACCGGCGACATGCTGGAGCGGGCGACCATCGTTGGTCTGCGTTCCGACCTGATGACCGACGACGAGTTGCGGACCGCGGCCTCGCTCGTCACCACGGAGGCCGCCGCCGCGCTGGGCCTGGACCGCTACGGGCTGCAGCCGGGCAGCCGCGCCGACCTCGTCGCCGTCGCGGCGGGAAGCGTCGCCGAGGCGGTCGCCGCACACCCCAGGCGCCTGCTGGTCATGCACGCCGGCCGAGTCCTCGCCACCGACGGCTGCCCGGTGGCGGGCCTGCCGACCCCCGACCCGGGTGCCCAGCGCGCCTGGTGACACCGACCGACCGTACCGCCCTCGTACGCGCCCGAGCGGAGCGCGACCTTCGCCGGGTCACCCGGATCGTCCGAAGCGCGCTACGGGCGCACCCCCTCTCCCGCAGTGACCGGATCACGGCGGGCGCACAGCCCTCTCCCCGGAGCGCCCGGAAAACCACCGGTCTCTCCCCCGCTCTCCCGAAGTGCCCGTCATCTTCCCTCTCCTGAGGGCCACTCAGCTCACCCAGCTAGGAGTCCCATGCCTGTCTCCAGCGGCTCCGGCGGCGCTCCCGTCGCACGCCCGAGCGCCCCCGTTCCCCCCGACCCGCACACCGGGACGCCGCCCACCGAAGGCGGCACCGCCCTGAGCAGCGCCGCCATCGGCGTGTTCGACCTGGTCTTCTTCGTGGTCGCCGCCGCCGCACCACTGACGGCCGTGGCAGGCGTCGCCCCGGCCGCCATGGCGATGGGCGGGATCGCCACGCCCCTGGGATACGTCCTGTCCGGCGGGCTGCTGGCGCTGTTCGCGGCCGGCTTCACCGCAATGAGCCTGTACGTCCGCAACGCCGGCGCCTTCTACGCCTACGTGGCCCGCGGCCTGGGCAAGGCCACCGGCATCGGGACGGCCTACGTCGCGGTCGTCTCGTACAACCTGGTGGAGATCGGGCTCGTCGCCTGTTTCGGCTTTTTCGCCTCGGGCGGTGTCGCGGACCTCACCGGGTTCGTCGCGCCCTGGTGGGTCTGGTCGGCGATCTGCATCGTCGCCGTCGCTGTCCTCGGCTGGCTCCGGGTCACCCTCAGCGCCAAGGTGCTCGGGCTCGCGTTGGTCCTGGAGGTCGTCGTCCTGCTGATCCTGGAGGGCGGCGTACTGGGCCACCGCGGCACGGCCGCCCTGGACCCCGCCGTGCTGAACCCCGGGTCGCTGGGCGGTGCGGGTGTGGCGGGCATGTTCGTCCTGGCCATCGGCGCGTTCACCGGCTTCGAGGCGACCGCGATCTACGCCGAGGAGGCCCGCGAGCCCAGGCGCACCGTGCCGCGGGCCACGTTCATCGCCGTCGGCTTCCTCGCCGTCTTCTACGCCTTCGCCGTGTGGGTGGTCATGGGTGCCTTCGGCCCCGAGGACGCCGTGCGCATCGCGCGGGGCGGGGGCGGGCCCGACATGGTGTTCAGCGCTGCCGGCCGCTTCGTCGGCTCCTGGCTGCCCGACCTCATGCACGTACTGATCATCACCAGTGCCTTCGCCGCCACCCTCGCCTTCCACAACGCCGCCGCCCGGTACATGTACGCCCTCGGTCGCGAGGGACTGCTGCCCCGTCGGCTCGGCCGCGTCACCACAGGCCACGGATCCCCCGGCACAGCCGTGGTCGTCCAGAGCCTGCTCGCGGCCGTCTTCATCGCCGCCGGAGCCCTCAGCGGCGCCGATCCGTACGCGGTGGTCTTCCTGTGGCCGAACGGCACCGGTGTCCTCGGCATCATGGCGATGCAGGCCCTCGCCGCCCTCGCGGTGTACGGATTCTTCCGGCGCGACCGCCGCGGCGTCTCCAGCTTCCGGGCACGGTGGGCACCCCTGCTCTCCTTCCTCGGGCTGAGCGTGCTCACTGTCCTCGCGGCCCTGCGGTTCGACCTGCTCACCGGGGCCTCGGGCATGGTCAACGTGGCGCTGCTCATCCCGCTGCCCGTGGTGTTCTGCACGGGTCTCGTCGTGGCGCGCCGCATCCGACGCACCGACCCGGAGCGGTACGCGCAGTTGACCACCGTCGACGTGGAACGCGACTGATCCGGGGCGAGCACCGAACAGCCCCCTGCGAACCCGCCGCCTCACGCCCCGCATGCCGCGCCGGACACCTCACCGAGCGCGGCCGGGCGTGAGGCCGCCGCGGTCGCCGACTTTCTTGCCATGCCGCAGGGTGAGGTCCGATCCTGATCGGGACAGCGAACGATACTGCTGGACGTCCGTACGGTATATCGAACGTCGGCAGGGGAGAAGGGAAGGGAACGTGAGCGTCCCCGAGGGCTCGGTTCGGCACGTGCTGGCCGCCAATCTCAGACAGGCGAGGACCCGCCGGGGGTTGTCGATCTCCGAGTTGTCCCGGCGCTCGAAGATCGGCAAGGCGACGCTCTCGCAACTGGAGTCGGGAGCGGGCAACCCCACCATCGAGACGGTGTTCAGCTTGTCGCGCGTGCTGGAGGTGCCCATCTCCGACCTGTTGGACGCCCCGCCCGCCGGCGGGCTCACCGTGGTGCGGGCCAAGGACGCGGAGGTGCTGAGCGGCGAGGGGGTGAATCTGCGCCCGCTGCAGCGGATCGAGTCGGGCGACGCCGTCCTCGAGGTTTTTGACCAGCAGGTACGAGCCGGCAGGCGGCAGGAGTCGCTCGGCCATGTGGGGACCGAGCACACCATCGTGCAGGCGGGCCGGCTCGGTGTGCGGGTGGAGGGGCGCGAGGTCGAGCTGGGCCCAGGCGACTACGTCGGCTTCGATGCCGGGGTGCCGCACAGCTACACGGCGCTCGACGGCGAGGTGCGCTCGGTGCTGCTGCTCCAGTACCGGGCCGATCAACGGCTGCATCTGTCGGACGCGACGCCCGGTGACGCCTGCGCGACAGAAGGGTGACAGTCTGCGGCGCAGTGGAGGGGATTCGGTCCGGCTCCACCGTTGACACGCTCCGTGCCGCGTCATAGCTTTCCGTTCGTTCGGTTCAGCGAACGAGGAGGTTCGATGTACGGAACGCGGGTGGCGGTGCTGGGCGCCGGGATCGTCGGCGCCGCCTGCGCTCGCGAGCTGGCCCTGGCCGGAATCGAGCTCATCGTCGTCGACCGCGGGGCAGCCGCTTCGGCGACCACCTCCCACGGCGAGGGCAATGTGCTCGTCTCCGACAAGGGGCCGGGTCCGGAGCTGGAACTCGCCCGGATCTCCCGGAAGTTGTGGCCGCAGGTGCTCGCCGAGGTCGCCGAGCGGTCCGCGCACGCGGCGCACGCGGTGGAGTGGGATCCCAAGGGCGGCATCGTCGTGGCGACGACCGGCGCCGGAGCCCGGGGGCTGGCCCGGTTCGCCGCCGACCAGCGCGCGGCGGGGGTGCGCGCCGAGGTGCTGGACGCCGAGGCGCTCGCCGAGGCCGAGCCGTACGTCACCCGTGAGCACACCGCGGCCCTGTACTACCCCGAGGACGCACAGGTGCAGCCGGCCGGAGCGGCCTCCGCCCTGCTCGGCGACGCACTCGCGGCCGGTGCGACCCTGTGGACGGGCTGCGAGGTGCTGGGCGCTGCCACCCGCGGCGAGCGGATCACCGGGGTCCGTACCTCGGCCGGCCTGCTGGAGGCGGACGGGTTCGTCAACGCGGCGGGCCCCTGGTCCGGTGAGCTGTCCACCCGCCTCGGCGCACCGGTGGATGTGCGGCCCCGCCGCGGTGACGTCCTGGTGACCACGCCGCTGCCGCCGATGGTCTTCCACAAGGTCTACGACGCGGACTACGTGGGCGCGGTCGGTAGCAGCGCCGAGGATCTGCAGACCTCCGCGGTCGTGGAGTCCACCCGCGGCGGCAGTGTGCTCATAGGCTCCTCGCGCCGCCGGGTCGGCTTCGACGACCGGCTGCGCCCGGAGGTTCTGTCGGCCATCGCGGCGAAGGCACTGCGACTGTTCCCGACGCTGGCCAAGGTCCCGGTGATGCGTGCGTACGGCGGATTCCGGCCGTACGTCCCCGACCATCTGCCGATCATCGGCGCCGATCCACGGCTGGCAGGTCTCTGGCACGCGGGCGGTCACGAAGGCGCCGGGATCGGGCTGTCGGTGGGCACCGGACGGCTGCTGCGGAATCTGATCCTCGGTGAGCCGACGGAGATGGACGCCACGCCGTTCCGGGTGGACCGTCCGGCCGTGCTGGGCGAGAGCGCACCCCCTGCCAGTGAGGAGACGGCATGAGCCCCAGACGTGTCCGCGCCGAGTCCGACGCGGTGGGCCGACAGGACCGGCCGCTGCGGATCACGGTCGACGGCGAGCGCGTCGACGGCATCGCGGGCCAGACCATCGCCGGCGTGCTGCTCGCCGCCGACCGGCCGGCCTGGCGACGGGGACGCTCCGGCGCGCCCCGCGGGGTGTTCTGCGGGATCGGCGTCTGCTTCGACTGTCTGGTGACCGTGGGCGACGAGCGCGACGTACGCGCCTGCCGCCGCCGGGCCCGCGACGGCGATGTGGTGACCACCCAGACCCGGCAGTCGGCGCCGGACCTGCCGCGGGATCCGGAGACCGTGCGGTCTCCGCAGTCGGAGACCGCCCAGGAGCCGGCCCCCGAGGCCCAGGGGGACGCCAAGTCATCCGGATCGGGGGAGCGATGACACGACGTCATGTGGCGGTCGTCGGTGCGGGGCCCGCGGGCCTTGCCGCCGCGGAGGCCGCGCTGAGCGCCGGCGTCCGGGTGACGCTGCTCGACTCGGCGGACCAGCCCGGCGGCCAGTACCACCGGATGCTGCCCGAGGCGTACGACGCCGGCCGTCCCGAGGTGCTGCACCACGGCTGGAAGGCCTTCGACCGGCGCCGCCGCCGGGTGCTCGCCCACCCCCGGTGCGCCTGGTGGCCCGAGACCTCGGTATGGGCGCTGGAGCGCCCCGACCCGGAACAGTCCGGGGTGCCGCGGGTGCATGTGCTGCGCGGCCCGGCTGACGGCGGCGAGCGTCGCCGGACGACACTCGACCCCGATGCGCTGGTGCTCGCCGTCGGCGCCCATGATCGCGTCCTGCCCTTCCCCGGCTGGGAGTTGCCCGGTGTCTTCACCGCCGGTGCGGCGCAGGCGCTCGCCAAGGGGGAGCGGGTCGTGGTCGGCGATCGGGTGGTGGTCGCCGGCACCGGACCGTTCCTCCTTCCGGTGGCGGCCTCGCTGCTGGAGGCCGGTTCCCGGGTGCTGGGGGTGCTGGAGGCCAACACCCCGGGCACCGTGGCCCGCGGCTGGTCGCGGCGTCCGTGGCAGCTGGCCGCACAGGCCGGCAAGACCGGAGAACTCGCCGAGTACACCGCCTTGTTGCTCCGCCACCGGGTGCCTTACCGCGCAGGCCGCACCGTCATCGAGGCGCGCGGCGACGGCCGGGTCGAGGAGGTCGTCACGGCACGGCTGCGCGCGGACTGGTCGGTGGTGCCGGGCAGCGAGCACACGATCGCGGTCGACGCGGCGTGCGTCACGCACGGCTTCAGCCCGCAACTGGAGTTGCCGGTGGCCGCCGGATGCGCCCTGCGCGGCACGCCGGGCGGCGAGTTCGTGGCCGTCGACGACGACCAGGCCACCAGCTGTCCCGGCGTGTACGCGGCCGGCGAGATCACCGGCATCGCGGGCGCCCCGGCCGCGCGGGCGGAGGGCGCGCTCGCCGGCTGGCTCGCCGCCGACGGCGACCCGGATGCGCCCGCACTGCGTCGTCTGCGCCGTAGCCGGGATCAGGGTCGCGCGTTCGCTGAGCGGCTGGCCCGGGCGCACCCGATCGGTACGGCCTGGCCGACGTGGCTGCGCCCCGAGACCGTCGTCTGCCGCTGCGAGGAGGCCGACTACGCCTCGCTGTGCCGGGCCGCCGCGGACCGGGCGAGCGCCGCCGCGCGGGTCGCCAAGCTGGAGACCCGGGCCGGGCTGGGCCCCTGCCAGGCCCGGATCTGCGGCCCCACGGTCGCCGAGCTGAACGTCCGGCTGTCCGGTGAGCCCGCCGACCGGCCGGTCGAGGGTCTGCCGGCGCCCGCACCGCACCGGCGTCCGATCGCCCAGCCCATCCGGCTCGGCGAACTGGCCGCCGCCCCCGATCCGTCCCCCGAGGACCCGACCTCTCACCACCGCTGAAAGCTCGACTCTCCGCGACAGTCAACTCCCCTTCCAAGGAGAAGAGTTCATGAGCGACACCAAGAAGCAGGCCCTGTCTCTCGGAGGCGTGGTGGTGGCCACCGCCCTTCCCTACTCCGAGGACGCCTCCGCCCCGGCCGGTCTGGCTGTGGACTACGACCGTTACGCCGAGCACTGCCGCTGGCTGGTGGAGAACGGCTGCCACGGCGTCGGCCCGAACGGCTCGCTCGGCGAGTACTCCTCCCTGACGGACGACGAGCGACGCAAGGTCGCCCGGACGGCGATCGAGGCGGTCGGCGACTCGGGCGTCGTGGTCGTCGGTGTGCACGGCGCCGGCTCGCACCAGGCCAAGCACTGGGCTGAGGTCGCGGCCGAGGACGGGGCCGACGGGCTGCTGTGCCTGCCGCCGACCATGTACCGCGCCAGCCGCGGTGAGGTCCTCGCCCACTTCGAGGCCGTGGCCTCCGTCGGCCTGCCGGTCATGGTCTACAACAACCCGATCGACACCAAGGTCGACCTGACCCCGGACCTGGTCGCCGAGATCGCCCGGATCGACAACATCGTCGCGATCAAGGAGTTCTCCGGCGACGTCCGGCGCGTCCTGGAGATCAAGGAGCAGGCGCCCGGCATCGAGGTCATCAGCGGCGCCGACGACGTGGTCCTGGAGAGCCTGCTGATGGGAGCCACCGGCTGGTTCGCCGGCTTCCCGAACGTCTTCCCCGCGGAGTCGGCGCGCCTGTACGACCTCGCCGTCACCGGCAAACTCGAAGCAGCGCGGGCCCTGTACGAGCCGCTGGTCGCCGCCTTCCGCTGGGACTCGCGCACCGAGTTCGTCCAGGCCATCAAGCTCGGCATGGAGCAGGTCGGCCGATACGGCGGCCCGTGCCGCCCGCCGCGCGGCCCGCTCACCCCGCAGATGCGCGAGCAGGTCCAGGCCGACATGGCCCGCGCCGTCTCCGCCCTCGAGAAGCGGTCCGCCTGATGCTTCCCCACAGCTTCAACGGCGTGGGTGGTGCCCCCACCGTCCGTACGATCAGCGCCGTCGACTCGCACACCGAGGGCATGCCCACCCGCGTCGTCACCGGCGGGGTGGGCCTCATCCCAGGCGACACCATGGCCGAGCGCCGCCGCTACGCCGTGGAGAACCTGGACGGGTTGCGTCGGTTCCTGGTCGACGAGCCGCGTGGGCACTCCGCGATGAGCGGTGCGATCCTGCAGCCGCCCACCCGCCCGGACGCCGACTGGGGCGTGCTCTACATCGAGGTCAGCGGCTTCCTGCCGATGTGTGGTCACGGCACCATCGGCGTGGCCACCGTCCTGGTGGAGACCGGGATGGTCGAGGTCACCGAACCGGAGACCAGGGTCCGTCTCGACACGCCGGCCGGGCTGGTCGAGGCGCGGGTGACGGTCAGCGACGGCCGCGCCGAGAAGGTCACCCTGCGCAACGTGGACGCTTTCGCGCTCGAACTCGACGCCGCCGTCACGGTCCCGGGCCTCGGTGAGGTCCGCTACGACATGGCGTACGGCGGCAACTTCTACGCCATCGTCGAACTCGACCGGCTCGGGCTGCCGTTCGACCGGGCGCGCAAGGACGAGATCCTCTCCGCCGGCCTGTCGATCATGAAGTCCATCAATGAGCAGAACCGGCCGGTGCACCCGGTCGACACCCTCATCGGCGGCTGCAAGCACGTGCAGTTCCTGTCTCCGGACTCCACCGCCCGGCACTCGCGCAACGCCATGGCCATCAGCCCCGGCTGGTTCGACCGCTCTCCCTGCGGCACCGGCACCTCCGCCCGGATGGCCCAGTTGTACGCGCGCGGTGAACTGCCCCTGAACACCGAGTTCGTCAACGAGTCGTTCATCGGCACACGGTTCACCGGCCGGCTGCTGGAGACCACCGAGGTCGGGGGAGTGCCCGCCGTGGTCCCCGAGTTCTCCGGCCGGGCCTGGATCACCGCCACCGCGAACTATCTGCTCGACCCGAGCGACCCCTTCCCGCACGGCTTCGTGCTCTAGAACACCCGGCACGGTTGCGTGCCCCGGAGCACGCAACGGCTGCTTCCCTCGCAGCCCGGACGTGACAAGGAATGACCGTGTGGCCGTCGCGTCACCCTGCTAACGTGTCCGACATGAAGCGCGCTGCTGTGACGACGACGCCGGAGAGTGTCCCGGCGCGCTGACAGACGATCTGATCCGAAGCCCCGGGGCAAGTGCCCCGGGGCTTCGTCGTAGGCCTGGTCACTTGCTCCGCAACCGCAAGGAGACCGCGATGACCACCAAGCACGACCACCGCAAACTGGGCCGTGAACTGGGCCTGTTCGACACCGATCCGCTGATCGGCGCCGGCCTGCCGTACTGGCTGCCCGATGGCGCGGCCGTGAGGCACACCCTGGAGGAGTACATCCGTACCGCCGAGCGGCTGTCGGGCTACCAGCACGTGTACTCACCGGTACTCGGCAAGCGGGAGCTGTACGAGATCTCGGGGCACTGGGCGCACTACAGCGACGACATGTTCCCCCCGATGGACCTCGGCGGGGAGCAGGTCGTCCTGCGGCCGAGTCTGTGCCCTCATCACGCGGTGATCTACCGCTCCCGCTCCCACAGCTACCGCGAACTGCCACTGCGCATGGCCGAACTGGGTGGCATGTACCGCTCCGAACTCTCGGGCGTGCTCGGCGGACTGACCCGTGTGCGGGCCATCCAGCTCAACGACGCGCACATCTTCTGCACCCTGGACCAGGTCGCCGAGGAGGCGCGGGCGGCGCTGGAGATGATCCGCCGGGCGTACGAGGCGCTCGGCATCACCCCGACCCGGCACCGGCTGTCCCTCCCGGGCCCCGGTGGCAAGTACGTCGCCGCACCCGAGAAGTGGCAACGGTCCATCTCCCTGCTGACCGACGTCCTCGACCGCTCCGGCCTGCCCTACGAGGCAGCCGAGGGAGAGGCCGCGTTCTACGGCCCCAAGATCGACGTCCAGGTCACCGACGGCGCCGGCCGGGAGTTCACCCTGTCCACCGTCCAGATCGACTTCCACCAGCCCGAGCAGTTCGACCTGCACTACATCGGCGCCGACGGCGCCAAGCACCGCCCGGTCATGGTCCACCGCAGCGTCATCGGCAGTGTGGAACGTGCCGTCGCCCATCTCATCGAACAGCACGGCGGTGCCTTCCCCGCCTGGCTCGCCCCCACTCAGCTGGTCATTCTCCCGATCTCCGACACCGAACTGCCGAACGCCGCGGCCCTCGCCCAACGCTGCACCCGTCTCGGACTGCGTGCCCAGATCGCGGGACCGGACCGCGGCAGCCTGGGCGCCCGTATCCGAGAGGCCCGCCTGGTTCCCTACCAAGCTGTCATCGGGGCCAAGGAGGCCGCTGACGATCACGTCGCGCTGCGCTTGCGTGACGGACGCCGACTCGACCCGCAGCCGGTCAGTGACGCACTCACCCACATCAGCGCTCTCGTCAGGACCCACAGCACCGACCTGTGGGCCGATCCCACCGCATAGCAGCGTCGCGATCAGCACCTCGACTTGGCCATCAGCATCAGCAGGCCGGCCCCGGCCTCGCCCAGGTGGGTGAGGCCGGGGTGACGGTATGCGCACAGGTTCCAGCCCGCGCCCGGCCCCGGGCGCCGGCGGGCAGCGGACACCGGCCCGGGGTGCGGCCTGTCAACATCCGCCACGGAGTCTTCTCCCGCAGGTGGCTCAGTGGAACTCGTGAACCAGCTGGATCTTGCCGACGAGGTGAGCGTTGAACTCGTCAAGCTCCCCGGCCGGTACCCACAGTTCCAGTATCGTCTGTCCGCCTGCCTGCTGGACCGGGTACCTGCACAGGAAGGCGGACTCGACTTCGAAGCGGGTGACGAAGCCGGCGCCGTCGTGCTTGACGTTCCAGTCCCGCGCGATCCTGACGGCGTAGTCCTCGTTGAGGACCGGGTAGAAGATCGGCTGCTCGGGAAGCCGGGGTGGCCAGGCGCGCCAGTCCAGCTCACGCACGAGGTCCAGTTCCTTGGGGCCGGTGGGACGCCACAGAGTCGTCGTTGCTTGCTGGCTGGTCACCGGAATCGCTCCTGGGTGGGTCCACCGCCGATGCGGCTGACTGGGAGCCCGACGGTATCGACAGCCCATGTACGGCGGCCACCGGGTTTCGAGCTTGGCTCCAGGGCAAGGCCCTGCGGCTGTTGGCGTCCAGAGGTTGGTGACCATGGCGTTCGTCCTGGACGACACAGCTTCAGCGACAGTGGTCGGCTGCCTGAGGAGTACCTGGGCTGGCGCGAACGCCCCAATTCCCAATGCCCGATGCGCTGAACACGGACACGCTCTGTTCCCTGAAGACCTCACGCTTGCCGAATGGCTCCGCGGGTGGCTGGACGGACACTCGGATTCGCCGAAGGCGCCCGCCGGCCCGTACTGCACGGATTGCTGAGACCGCCCTCCACCGTGGACCGGATGAACCGCGCGCAGATCTCCGCGTCCTTGTCCCGGGCGCTCAGGGGCAGCAGGCGCGGTAGGCGCAGTACGGCGAACGCGTTTGTCACGGACGACCCGGTTCGGCGGTGTCGGCCGAGGCCGTGTCGGTTCTGGTGTAGAGGACCTCGCGGCCCTGCTCCGCGGCGCGGATGAGTCCTTCGCTGACGAAGTCGAGGAAGCGGGCGGCATTCTCGAGGCGGTTGGCGGCCGGGGTGCCGCGGCCGAGGATGTCGACGCCCTGCCGTGCGGTCTCGATGAACTGGTCGTTGGCCCGGGCGCTGCGGATCATCGACTGGTACCAGAGGTCGTCGTCGACGACGTAGCGCTCGCGGCGGTGTCCGTCGCGTTCCCGGCGGACGAGGTCCAGGCCCTCGAGGAACGTGATCGCTTTGGAGACGGACGCCGGGCTGACCTGGAGGCGCTGGGCGAGTTCGGAGGCGGTGAGGCTGCCGGTGTCGGTGGTGTAGAGGCAGCCCAGCACCCGGGCCATCATCTTGGGCAGGCCCGAGGTCATGAGGACGGTGGTGAGGTTCTCCTGGTAGTCCTGCACGGCCTCGGCGTCGCGTCCGTGGGGTTGCGGGAGTGCCTGCGGCCCCTGGGGCGCGGCCTGCCTGCGCCGGTGGGTGCGCTGCTGGGTGGCCCGGTGGGCGAGGTCGGCGCGGTAGCCGGTGGCGCCGCCGTTCCGCGTCACCTCACGCGTGATCGTGGAGGTGGGTCGGTCGAGACGGCGGGCGATCTCGGCGTAGGCCAGGCCGTCGGCCAGCCCCACCGCGATCTGCTGGCGCTCCTGCTGGGTGAGCCTGCCTCCCGGCATCACGACCTCCTTCATGCCACGTGGGTGCTCCATGGGTGTCCCGCGGGGCTGTTCGGTGTTCCTGGACGCCTCCATCATAGCGTTCATCCTCATTTCATTGCAACGACTGGCTCTCTGTTGTTGCGTTAAGCGGGAGAGTGTTGCAATGATTAATGCCCTCCCACCTGCATAAATGCTGTCTCTAAGCGAAGAACTTGTTGTCGAGAGTTGGAAAGCAACGTAGTGTTTCCATTGTTGGGAAACAGCAAGCCGCAAGCTTGAAGGAGAGCACGATGCAGAAGTTCGACACCCCCGCCCCGATCTCCGCCGTCCTGGACATCCCCGCGGGACGCGTCCTGTTCATCGCAGCCGACCGGGCGGACACCACGGTCGAGGTCCTGCCCTCGAACGCCTCGAAGGGCCGCGACACGAAGGCAGCCGAGCAGACCACCGTCGAGTACGCCGACGGAGTCCTGCGGATCGGGACTTCGGCGACGAAGAACCAGTACTTCGGCCCTTCCGGCTCCATCGAGGTGACGGTCAAGCTGCCCGCAGGTTCCCGGGTCGAGGCCAAGACGGCCAGCGCCGAACTCCGGACCGTCGGCCGTCTCGGCGACGTCGCCTTCGACGGCGCGTACTCTCAGATCAAGCTGGACGAGGCCGCGAGCCTTCGTCTCACCGCGGTCGACGGCGACGTCGAGGTCGGCCGGCTGGGCGGGCCCGCGGAGATCAGCACCACCAGGGGCGACATCCGGATCACCGAGGCCACGGGCGGGAAGGTCGTGCTCCGCACTCAGTCCGGCGACATCACGGTCGGCGCCGCTGCCGGCGTCTCGGCCGCCCTGGACGCCGGCACCAGCTACGGCCGCATCAGCAACACCCTCAAGAACGACGGCACCGCCGAGCTGGAGATCCACGCCACCACCTCCCACGGTGACATCACCGCCCGGAGCATCTGACAGGTGCCGAGTGTGTGGCCGGTCGTCACGTCCGCATGGTCCGGGACCTCATCGTGGCGATCGCCCACGGTCGGCGTCCCGGCGGGTGCGAACACGACGACGCCTCGTCCTGGCCGTCGCGGTTAAAGGATTTCCCTCGGGGGATGAGAAATTCCTTGAAGCGGGTTTCTTTTGCGCAGTCGGCTCGTGCGATACCGAAGACTGCCGTGCATGGCTACGACAGTCCTCGCCCCGAACGCCGCAGGGACCGACCGCCGAGCGCCCTGGAGAGCGCCGGCGGACCAGCCGGCGTACGCGCGCCCCGCGCTGCTGGTCATCACCGTGCTGGCCGCCGTGCTGTACGCCTGGGGGATCAACCACAGCCAGTACCACACGTTCTACGCCAACGCTGTCCGCAGCATGACGGAGAGCTGGAAGGCCTTCTTCTACGGCTCTTTCGACCCCGGAAATTCCATCACGCTCGACAAACTGCCGGGATTCCTCTGGCCGCAGGCGCTCTCCGCCCGCGTCTTCGGATTCCACCCCTGGGCACTGGTTCTTCCTCAGGTCATCGAGGGCGTGGCGAGCCTGCTGGTCCTGTATCGGCTGGTGCGGCGCTGGGCCGGGGTGGAGGCGGCGCTCATCGCCGCCACGGCGTTCCTGCTGACCCCCGTGGCCGTGGGACTCTTCCGGACCGCCGTCGAGGACCCCGCCTTCACCCTGTGCGTGCTGCTGGCGGCCGAGGCGACCCAGCGGGCCGCCCGGGACGGCCGGTTGGGCCCGCTCCTGCTCGCCGGGGTGTGGGTCGGGCTCGGCTTCCAGGCCAAGATGCTGGAGGCGTGGGCGGTGCTTCCCGCGCTCGCCCTCGTCCATCTGCTGTCGGCGCCCATCGCGCTGCGCAGGCGGCTGGCGCACCTGGGCCTGTCCGCCCTGGTGATGGCCGCGGTCTCGATGTCCTGGATGCTCGCCGTCACCCTCACCCCGGCCAAGGACCGGCCCTATGTCGACGGCACCACCAACAACTCCGCCTTCAGCATGGTCGTCGGCTACAACTTCCTCAACCGCTTCTCCTCGCTCGGCATCAACGCGGCCTCCACGGGCAGCGTGAGCGCGACGCGGAACGGCGGAGGCCACCACGGCGGAGGCGGCCACGGCGGGCTCGCCGACCGTGAGACCGGTACGGTCACCCAGGCGAGCGAGACGGCCGGGACGAGCGAGGCGCGCCAGGCCGGGTCCGGCGGCAGGGGCGGCTGGGGCGGTGACCAGAACGGCTGGTCGAAGATGTTCGGCACGTCGCTCGCCTCGCAGACCGGCTGGCTCTACCCGATCGCCGCCGTCGCCGTCGCCTGCGGTGTGCTGTGGCGCCGGGGCCGGCCACGTACCGACCGGGTCCGTGCCGGATTCCTCCTGTGGGGCACCTGGCTGGCCACGTACTTCCTGGTGTTCAGCGCGGGCAGCGTCGATGGCCACACCTACTACATGGGCGTCATCGCCGTACCGCTCGCCGCGCTCACCGGCGGCGGCGTCACCCTGATGTGGCGTGCGTACCGTGCGGGCGGCCCCCGTGCGTGGGCGCTGCCCGGCGCGGTGGCGGCCACGGCGGCGTGGAGCGCATATCTCGCCGGGGAGTTCCCGTCGTTCCTGCCCTGGTTGGCACCCGCCGTGGGTCTGCTCGGCCTGGGGGCCGTCGTCCTGCTGGTGCTGGGCCGTCGGCGCCGTGGCGCCTCCGGCGGCCGGCTCGCGCTCGCCGGGTTGGCCGCGTCCCTCGCCGCGCTGCTGTTCGCGCCGAGCGCGTGGGCGGTGCAGGTCTTCAACCCCGCGTACGGCAGTTCCGGCATGGGCGCGGTCGGCCCCTCCGGCAAGCACCGCGGTCATCGCTCGGTGACGTCGGCGGGGGGACGGACGGGACAGCGCCCCTTGACCGGTGCCGGCAGCCGTGGGCAGACCCGGGGCGCGCCGGGTGCACCGGGTGCGCCGGGGGGCACGGGTGGCTTCCGCGTCCGCCGGGGCGACGGCCGACTCACCGCGACCCAGCGGGAGTTGCTCCGGTACACCACCGCGCACCAGGGTTCGGCCACCTACGTCTTCGCCACCACCCGCTGGAACGGTGCCTCCCCCTACGTCCTCGCCACCGGTGCCCATGTACTGCCGCTGGGCGGCTACAGCGGCCGGGTGCCGTTCCCGACCGAGGCACAGTTCCGGCACCTGGTCGCCTCCGGCAAGCTCCGGTACGTGCTGCTGGGCGGCGGTGGTCGCGGCATGGGCGCCCTGTTCGGCAACCGCACCGGCACCGGCAACCGCTCCGCCACCGGTGCCACGCGGATCACCGCCTGGGTCCGGTCCGCCTGCACCCCCGTACCGACCTCCGCCTACGGCGGAACGGAATCCGCCGACGCGACGAAAACGCCCGGCGCGACGGGCGAGGAGCTGTACCGATGCACTGCCGGCGCCGCGTGAACCGCCCCCGGCACAGGCCCTAGTCGAGGCGGGCCAGCAAGTGAGCGTCGAGGAAGCCCCGTTCGGAGGCCGGGTCGTGGAGAAGCCGAGCGACCGTGGCGAGCCCGGCCCCGGCCAGCAACTCGGCGAACTGGTCCACCGGCCAGCTGTACGCGGGCGTCACCTTGTGATCGAAGCGGACAGGCTCCGGTCCCTCGGTCGCGAAGAACGAGACCAGGAGCAGGCCCCCTGGTGCCAGGACACGCGTCTGCTCGGCGAGCAGCGCGGGCAGTTCCCCGGGCGGGGTATGGATCATCGAGTAGTGGGACAGCACTCCGCCGAGCGCGCTGTCCTCGACCGGCAGGGCCTCCATGCGCGCCTCGTCGAACCGCAGCGCCGGATGGGCCCGCCGGGCATGGCCGACCATGGCGGGGGAGAGGTCGAGCCCGAAGGCGTCCAGCCCCAAGTCGTGCAGCATGGCCGTCAGATGTCCGGGTCCGCACCCGACATCGGCTGCCCGCAGGTTCCCCGTCCCGCGCACCAGCTCGGCGAAGGTGCCGACCATGGCCCGCGTGAACGGCCGCGTCTCCAGCCGGTCAGCGAACATCGACGCATAGAGCTCGACGACCCCGTCGTAGGCCGCCCTGGTCTCGTCCCGGTAGTCCATCACGGGAAGGAAGCTAGTGTCCTGCGCCTGAAATCCGTCGGCAGAAGTGGGCGAGGGATTCGAGGATCTCTTCGGCGGTCTTGGTCCAGATGAACGGCTTGGGGTCCTCGTTCCAGTTCTTGATCCAGCGGCGGATGTCGGCTTCGAGGACCTGGACGTTCTTGTGTGCGCCGCGGCGGATCTTTTGGTCGGCCAGGAACCCGAACCACCGCTCGACCTGGTTGATCCACGAGGAGCCGGTCGGGGTGAAGTGCATGTGAAAGCGGGGGTGTTTGGCCAGCCACGTCCTGATCGCGGGCGTCTTGTGGGTGCCATAGTTGTCGCAGATCAGGTGGATCTGCAGGTGTGCGGGCACCTCCTTGTCGATCCGGATCAGGAACTTCTTGAACTCCGCGGCCCGGTGCCGGCGGTGCAGGGCGCTGATGACTTCGCCGGTGGCGACGTCGAACGCGGCGAACAAGGTGGTCAGCCCGTTGCGGACGTAGTCGTGCGTGCGCCGCTCTGGCATGCCCGGCATTATCGGCAGTACCGGCTGTGAGCGGTCCAGGGCCTGGATCTGGGACTTCTCGTCCACCGAGAGGACCACCGCGCCCTCGGGCGGGTTGAAGTACAGCCCGACGACGTCGTAGACCTTCTCCACGAAGAACGGGTCCGTGGACAGCTTGAAGGTGTCCGTCAGGTGCGGCTTGAGCTGGAACTTCCGCCAGATCCGGCCGACAGTGGACTTGGACAGGCCACTGTGCTCGGCCATCGACTTCCGCGACCAGTGCGTGGCGTTCTTCGGGATCTCCTCCAGCGTGGCAATCACGACCGCTTCGACCTGGTCGACACCGATGGTGGGCGGCCGGCCCGGCCGGGGCTCGTCGGCCAGGCCTTCCAGCCGCTCGGCGAGGAACCGCCGCCGCCACTTGCGCACAGTGTCCGCGGAGATCCGCAGGGTGCGGGCCACCTCGACGATGGGTGGGACGTCGGGTCCGGCGCACGCCAGCACGATCCGCGCCCGTAACGCCAGCGCCTGAGCGGAGTTCGCCCGCCTCGTCCAACGCTCCAGCACAGCACGCTCGTCATCGCCCAGCAGCAGCGGTTCCAGCTTCGGACCACGACGCGGCGCCGGCACCCCGGCAGAAGAACTCATACAAGTTCTAACGACGGACTACCGGCGCAGGACACTAGTACTCCAGCAGGATTTTGCTGTCTGGCCTGGGGTTTCGCTGGGCGGCTGGAGTGTAGCGGGCCGCGGAGTGGTCAGGGGTGGCCTTCGGCAGGCCGCCCCTCGATCGTGCGACAGTGCCGCAGGTAGCGACAGGGTGCGGGGCAGCCTTCTCACGTGATCACCGCGCGTGTTGCCGAGCAGTGGGACCTGGAACTGGA